>CANMSW010000089.1 GCA_947500275.1 Bacteriovoracaceae bacterium
CAATCCCAACGAGTTTAAAATCTTCTCGCGAATAAGCTTCGCGAAGGGACCTTAGAATCCCTAACCCCGAACACGGGTTTTGCCCCGAGTGCATTCCGCTGACGTGTATGGACTTTTGCACGAATCCCCTCCCGGAATCAAAATTCCGGGGCGAGGAGTGCAATCCACAGACCTATCGCGGCGCAGAACACCTACCTCATTGAGCGCTTCAGCATCTCTTTTTCCCAATCCAAACTGGTACGACAGATCAAGTCAAGATCGTCGTAACGAGGTTTGAAGTTGAGGAGTTCGGTGACTTTAGTCGTGTCTGCGTAAATCGCCACCGAATCACCCGCTCGGCGAGGCGCTTCATCGACCTTAAAGTCAATGCCGCTGACGCGCTTCATAGAAGCGATCACTTCGCGAACCGTGTAACCTTTTCCGTACCCGCAATTGATCATCTCCGAGCGCCCCCCACTGCGAAGGTAGTCAAGCGACCGAATGTGCGCGTGGGCTAGATCGTCCACATGGATATAATCACGGACGCACGTGCCATCCGACGTTGGATAATCGGTTCCAAAGATCTTCATGGCCGAACGCTTTCCGACTGCGACCTCGGCCGCCACTTTTACCAATTGAGTCGCCCCAGCAGTCGCTTGCCCGAGCCCACCCCCCACGCGCGCTCCCGCCACATTGAAGTAGCGAAGGATTACGTGGTGCATGGGGTTCTGGGTTCCGCCCAATCGAGCTGCCTCTTCGAGCTCCCAAAGAATGTGCTCGGTAGTGAGCTTGCTTCGGCCATAGGGACTCACTGGATTTGTGGGAGCCGTCTCGCGAACTGGCGTTTCTTCAGGGGTTCCATAGGCCGCACAGGTGCTTGAAAAAATGAAGTGCTCTACCCCTTCGCGGTGACAAACTTCAGCGAAGTTCAATGTTCCGAGCACGTTATTTCGATAATATTTGCCTGGATTCAGTGCACTCTCTTCGACCACCAAATGGGCTGCGAAGTGAATGACCGATTTAACTCCATGCTCGCGAATGATCCTCGCCGTGAGCGTTTGATCGGCCATATCGCCTTCGACAAAAGTTGCCTCGGTCGGCACTGCCCAGCGGTGACCACTGTAGAGGTTGTCCAGAACGATGACTCTTTCACCCCGTTCGACGAGCTGGCGAACGGTATGCGAACCGATGTAGCCGGCACCGCCGGTTACGAGGACCGGAGCAGAAGAGACAGAGGGGTTTTCCATGCCCCAGAATTAGGGCAAACGGGCCAGAGTGGTCAAGTCAAGTCCCGCGCCCCGAAAGCGAAGGGCGGGTCCTTTTCGACACACTCCACCTGGCGTAAAAAAGGCCCGGAACTCGCGAAGAGCTCCGGGCCTGATTTAAAGGCAAATGGAAATCAGGATTAACGGGCTGGAGCTGCCGTACTTGGATTGCCTGGCGGCGGTGGAGGAGGTGCCGCTGGGGCGCCCTCTGCATCCTCCGTCTCAAGGGTATCAGCGATTCTTCCGTTGGGGCATTGGGGATCGGCGAAAGCCGGCCTGACGGAGGCCCCTGCAATGAGCACGAGAACCGCGAGTACCCAGAAATTCTTAGTTAAATTCTTCATATCTTAATCCTCTCTTCTCTCACCCTGATAAAGCAACCCCTGTGCCGTTCGCCTTGCCACTCCAGGGGCCGCTTAACCTCGTTCACTGCCTAAGACTTAGACACTCGTCCAAGACTTTGGGACAAAAAACTCCCTTAGAATGCGAGAGTCACCCCGGCTGGACGAATGATATCCAGCAGGTTTTGAAAAGCTGAGACCACTTGGGTTGCCACTTTGCGTCCCCCGGTGCTCTCGACTTTCTGAATCTCGCCGCTGTTTTTGTAGGCAACCGTGATGGTTCCCAAAGCAGGATCGGTGATCTCCACCGGCTTCGAGTTCTCATTGTATTTGAACATAATCTTGCGCTTACTTTGGTCGATCATGCTCGCGATCCGACCGTTGGTATCGTAATTGAGTTGAACCCCTTTCTTTTCCGAATTCTTCGCGAAAATCAGGTTCCCTTTCGGATCGTATTTGAATTCCGACCAACTCGAGCGACTCTTGTCGACCTTCGAAGTTTTGACTACTTTCGAAACTTTTCCGGCCCCTTGATCGTAAGCTAGATCGGTCACCTCAGAAGGCGTCACTTTACGGGTCACGCGACCTTTGACGTCATAAGTGAAAGCGGTTTCCTGGCCGCCTCGCTTGATCATCAGGGGGAGCCCGCAACACTCGTTGTAGATCGTCTCCGTCACGTCACCGTCCAGACTGGTTAAGAGCTTGTAAGTCCACTCTTCGCCGTCCGCTTTCCGCTTCAGAGTGTATTCGTACTTACTTTCGGAAATCACTTTCCCATCGGCACCTTTGATCAGGCTTCCGACTGAAGTGAATCCCTTATCCCGATCGATCTTATATGTGTATTCGGTTAAAGAGCCGTCACGGTCCTTCACGCTCTTGACGTTTTCATAGAGATCACGCCCATAGTAACTGACTTTTTGCGAAGTCTTATCGGCGTATACGATTTCAGCCAGATTGTGGCGGCGATCGGAAGTGTACTTATAGCTGTAAGCATTTCCTTCGAAATCCTTACTCGAAGTCAGCTCGAATTGATCGTTGTAGCCGTACTCGGCTTTCTTTCCGTTCTCGCCCTCAATCTTTTCTACTAAGCCGAATCGATTCCAGGAGAAGAAAAGTTTTCGATTGAAGTTATCAACGATCTTCTGAACTTTACCATCTTTGCCGTAGCTGAGATCGATGGAGTTGCCGTTCTTGTCGGAAATCTTCACCATGCGGCAAGCGTCATCGAAGCTTTCGACGCGACCACTATCAAAATTCCGCTGATAACCACTCTTCAGCTTCGTCATGTATTGATAGCTGAAGCGATTGGACACCAACTGCGTCTTCTCAGGGAGACCGCGAGCCTGAATGAGGCCCTCACGAAGAAATTTCTCCCACTCGTCGTTTCTGAACAGGGCGTCGGAAACCACCCGTGCGCGATATTTTGCAACTTGGTCCGAGGACGAAATCAGGCCCTTTTTCTTCGCGACCGCCACCAAGTCATCCGCTGCTTTTTCGAGTGATTCTTTCTTGAAGGATACAGGCGTAAACCGGTTGGATGCCCCGCCGCCACTCTCGTGCATGACGAGTGATCCGTCTGCCGAGACGGCGCAATAAGTTTCGAAATCACTTCCCCAACCCCAACCGAAAATCCCTTTGTACGGAGTCTTGTGGTTGTAAGTACGCTCAACGCCCAGTTCAAAACCACCTGGGTATTTGGCATCCGTGTAACCGACAAAGAAGTTTCCATTTTTCAGGCTCACGTTGGCCTGAGTTTGGAATCCTGAAAAGACAGTTGCCGCAGCAACCGCACCAAAACCTAAACTTTTCCACAGTGCCCATTTACGAGTCGAACGCATGATGACTCCCCCTCAAATGTTCTCTTCGGACCGATTCCCTAAAAGCTTTAATCAGTGCCTAGACGTCGATTTTAACAATCTTCATGATGACAAAAAAACCAATGACTTCGAGCATGATTGCTACGAACAGTATGGCCCATCCGATTGCCGATGTGAACATCGGTTTCATGAATTCTGGGTCCGACTGCTGAAGCATCACGAGCATCAAGGGCGGCACCGACATAACTGCCATCCCCTGATAAAACCCTTGGGCGGTCAGGGAGTCGATTTTCTTCTCCACTTTGATCCGCTCCCGAATTGTATTCACGATTGTGTCAAAGGTCTCCGCCAAATTACCGCCAGTCTCCTTCAAAATATTGACGGAAGTGACAAACATTTCGACATCATCTGACTGAATTCTTTTCGCCATATCGGTCAACGCTTCTTCGAGGCTCGTTCCCAACTTGTTTTGGTTGAGCACAAACCGAAACTCTTCCCGAATCGGATCCTTCATTTCGCGGGTCACCATATCCATGGCTTGAACCACAGACTGTCCTGACTTCATACCATTGGCGACCAGGTTCAAACCGTCAACCATCTGAAGAACGAAGATCCCCACTCTTCTCCGATACCACCAGTCCACGAGGTACTTTGGAGCCTTCCAACCCGCAAATACCGCAAGCAACCCAAAGACGACGGCTGGAAGCCATTGGGGCGAGAATAAAGCAAAGACCCCGAAACCTAATCCGAAACTCAGCGCAAATAAGCCGATCAGAACCCGATGCGGCGGTAGATCAATGAACATCATGCCTAAGCGCTCGACGATATAGTCGCGGGTACCAACCGACTGAAACCTGAGCCAATCTAAAAAGCGAACCGAGTAGTTGTAGCTTACGGTAAAGACGAGCAATAGGAATGCAAGGAGCCCCAACCACTTGTAGAGAAGTAACTTTTCGTCTGTCATGTTCTCCCCCTCCGGCCGTTATTTCGCCTGAAACAGTCCGCGCGAAATTTTCATCCCTTTAGCTTCCATCTCTTCAACAAACTTGGGAATAAAGCCTGTAGGAACAAATCGTCCCTTGATCTTTCTTTCTTCTTTTCCACTCTTATTCTTAACGATTTCGTACCCTTCCTGCTTATAAATGAAGATATCCTGGAGCGAGATCACGTCACCCTGCATCCCCGTCACTTCGGTGATGTACAAAATTTTCCTTGAACCATCCGTCAAACGGCTCTGCTGAATGATCAAGTTCACTGCTGATGCGATGTTTTCCTTAATGGCCTTGGACGGCAACCCAAGCCCCGCTTGCATACACAGCGTCTCTAACCGACCGAGACATTCGCGTGGATTATTCGCATGCACGGTCGTCAACGAACCCGCATGCCCGGTACTCATCGCTTGAAGCATATCAAGCGCTTCGCCCCCTCGGCACTCACCGACGACAATACGCTCGGGACGCATCCTCAAGCAGCATTTAATGAGGTCGCGAATCGAAACCTCACCCTCGCCTTCGATGTTTTTGGGACGAGTCTCGAGGCGAACTACGTGTTCCTGGCTCAGTTGCAATTCAGCGGAATCCTCTACCGTAATGATCCGTTCAGACTCCGGAATGAAGTTCGACAGAACGTTCAAGAGAGTGGTTTTACCTGAGCCGGTTCCCCCGCTCACCACCGTATTGAGCTTCGCCACAACACATGCGCGCAAGAAATCAGAGATCTCCTGGGTCATGGAGCCGAATGCGACTAGTTTTTCAGGCGTGATGCGCTCTTTCGGAAACTTACGGATCGTGATGGTCGGCCCCCGCAAAGCGAGAGGGGGAATGATCACGTGGACCCGGGAACCAACCGGCAAACGAGCATCAACGTAAGGGACTTTCTCATCCACCCGCCGCCCGAGCGGCTGAACGATGCGATCAATGATGTTCCGCATCTGCTGAATATTTGAAAAAGTAACCTTCGAAAGCTGAGACTTACCGGCCCGCTCGACGTAAATCTGATCGCGGGCGTTCACCATAATTTCGGTCACGCTATCATCGGCCAGAAGATCTTCAAGGGGTCCGAAGCCCAGGGCTTCGTCGAGGACTTCCTTGACGAGCTGCGATTTCGCCTCGCGAGTCGGGATCAACGCTTGGTCTTCTTGTTGAAGGAGATCCAAAATGGCTTTGTTGGTTTTCTCCCGCAATACAGCCTGCGTCTTCGGATCGCGAGCATCGGTACTGAGCTTCATAAGATCCATCTGGTCCTTGAGACCCTGGTGAAGCCTGATTTTCATTGCGGTCCAAGGATCAATCCCGGACTGAAGTTTCGCAAGCGAGGCCCCGCCGGCGCTTCCTGCGGGGCCCGAATCTAAACCGGGGCCACCCGCCGCAGAAACCTTGTTAGCCAATCCGGTCGGTTTATTTTTAAGCTTTGAAAGATTCTCAAGCAGTGAAGTCTGCTGCATCTTACGAACAAGATCCCCGTAAGCACGGGCGATCGGCGTGTTCGACGCCGCCAGAACAAGCGGTTGATTCTTCGCTAAACAACTATCACAAGTCGCGGTCTCTTCGGGAAGTGCCCCGAAAAGGGGCCGCCCCAAAGCCTTCTGAATCGCCTGAGGATTCAAGAGCGAATTCGGCTGAAACCGATTCACGATGATCTGGACCATTTCAGGCGGGAAGAGGAGCTCCTGGATTTTAGCTAAAACCCGACGGGTTTGATTGATGACGATCACATCGGGAGTCGTCACTACAAAAATAGCAGTCGCGTATTCGAAGACGCGCATGGCGATTGGGTCTAAGCCGTTTCCGCAATCTACGACCGTCAGATTAAAAATGGAGGGGGCGGCCTTCAGAAAACGAGTCACGCCATCAATATCAATATCGCGGGCCACGATCTGATCCCGAGGCGACGCGATGAAGCTATACCCCTGTGGAGCATTGAGCATGAAAGGCGAAAGTATTTTTGGATCAATCGGACCGGGAGGCAGCTTCGAGACATCGACAATGCTCTTGGGTGGGTTTTGACCCAGAATGATATTCTGGTCCCCCAAGCTGTTGAGGTCGAGATCGACGATGAGCGGGCGCTGTTTGAAGTTTTGCAGCCAAGACAAAGCGAGATTGGCAGCAAAAACACTTTTGCCCACCCCCCCTTTTCCACCGACGACTGCGATCACATGTCCATTTACCGACATAACGCGATCACTCCGAGTTTGCTAAAAATCTGCTTCAATTCACGTTCATCCGAAAATTACGCTGCAAGTCTTCGGTCCCTTCGTGGGCGCTCTCGATGATTTGAGGCGTGACGAAAATCACGAACTGCGATTTCTTTTTCGCGTATTGCTTCGAGCGGTTCAAACTAAACAGAGGTTCGGTCCCCTCAGCAAAACTGCCAGGCGACGGATCATCTTTGTTGAACTGGGTCACCACTTCGCCCGAGTTGACGCCAACGACCGCTGCACTCTCGCCATTCTTCACGAAGATTTTCGTCTTCACTCGGTGACTCGAGGTAATCGGTGGCTGACCGGCTGCGGGAGCGCGACCCACCAAGCTTTTCTGGTTTAAGTCCAAGTCCATCGTAACATCTTCGGTCTGCCCGACTACGGCGGGAGTCACCGAAAACGCGAGTCCCACATCCTCGCCCGACGCAGAAACCTGTCCGTTCTGGGCCGAGAAAATTGTGATCGGGAACCTTGTGTTTTCAGCCATATCAGCCGGTTGGCCATTCCGAACAATGAGCGTTCCCGACTTGATGACCCGTGCGTACCCAGCATTTTGAGCACTCTGAAGTTTCGGGAAAAGATTCGAAAGCGTCGCACTGAAGGACGCGGCCTGCGCGGCCTGGTCTCCGGCGGCGTCCTGACCAATCGAGATCTGCGGCGCAGATGTGAAGCCCGGACGCCAAGTGAAACCGAAAATCTTGTTCTAGTCTTTCGTCAGTTCCACAAAATGAACCGTTACCCGGATCAATTTATCTTTTTGCGCGTTCTGCTCTTGCTTAGGGGCCACCACTTTAATGAGGGCCTGAATGATTCCGCGTGGCTGCGACAGCTCGCGAGCCCCGGCCTTATCGACGAGGGGATTAGCGAGGTTAACATCCGGCACGTAGAGTTTCGCAACATCAATGGCGAGTGTTTTCTCGGCCTCTGATTCCACCGTGCCATCGAGAATGAGCATTCCGTTGAGGGTCCGGATGCTTACCTTTTGCGGGAAATTGGGATCCGCTGAAATCCGATTCTTGACATATTCCAGACTCAAATTCGAGATCTTGGCGAGATTGATCACGAGGTCGACGTAATTTTTGTCCGTAACCACATTCACGAGTCGAGCGTAGTCACCGAGAACGAGGAGCTCGCCGTCCATCACGATTTTTTGACCTACGATCTTAATTTCGAGACCTTCGATGTCGCGCAATAATTCGCGCAGTTCTGCTGCACGAACCTCAAGATTCGAGGGCGCAACATTCACGCGAAAAATGATTTGCACTTCACCCTTTTGGTCGCGGATCACGACCGTGGTTTCCCCCGCCTTCAGGCCGCGGAAAACGACCTGTCTGAGAGTAGCGTTTTTGTCGGCGGTATTGACGCGGACTACTTTTACAATTTGATCGTTGGCCACGCTTGCAAACGTAGCCTCCGGTAGGGCGCCGATATCGACGTCGAGATCGACGACCTTATCCTCGCCGGCGGTTAGATTGAGATCGCGGCGATCCGCATTCTTCTCGCTTTCATCGCGCGTTAGGCCCTTCTTTTTCGCTGGTGCACCGGTCACAGGCGGCGAGCCTCCGGCACTCGTCTGCTGAGCCTGTGCGGTAGAGGAAGCGAAAAAGTGGCCCAGCATGAGCACAGAGAGAGCGATGCTACTGAGGCGTTTAACAGGCCGCATGCGTCACCTCTTTCCGCCCGGAGGGGCACCTGCGGGAGTGCGCTGCTGCAGGAGGCCAGCGTCAGCACCGAGGAGGTCTTTATAAGTGAAGGACGTCGATTGAGCGCC
>CANMSW010000090.1 GCA_947500275.1 Bacteriovoracaceae bacterium
GTTTAAGCTGGGCTTTCTGTCGCTTGAAGACAAAGCAAAGGTGGAGAGCCTCTTCTGGCACATCTGTCGCGTTCTCCATAAGAATGCGTCGGGGTTGAAGTACGTTCCAGAAGAAGTCGAAGCATTAAGTAAGCAACTTGCCGATCAATACCTCTGTAATTTTTCACTGTTTCAATCGATGCCAGACCACTGGGCGATTCAACAGCTTTTCCCGATTGTTCCGATTCACCGTCACGACGAAGAGCCGACTCGTCAGTCGACTCTGGTCGACATCACGTGCGACTCAGATGGTAAAGTGTGTAAGTTCATCGACTTGCGTGACATCAAGGACACTTTAGCCCTTCACACACTGAAGCCGGGTGAGTCTTACTACATTGGCTTCTTCCTGATGGGCGCCTATCAAGATATCATGGGCGATCTGCATAACCTCTTCGGCCGAGTGCATGAAGTACACGTATTCCTCGATGAAACTGAGCCTGGCGGCTATTACGTTGAAGAAGTCATTCAAGGTAATAATATCGGGGGAGTTCTCTCGTGGATTCAGTACAGCTCGACGGACTTAGCCAAGCGGGTGAAAGAGCAGATCGATGCCAAAGTTCGCGAAGGCGCGATTAAGCCAAAAGAAGGCGTTGAGCTTCAGAATTTCTATGAAGGTGTACTGAACGGGTACACTTATATGGACGTCGAGAAGCAGGCCAAGCTCTTGCAGGCAGCAGACGAGATTTCCCGTTTGGGCCAAGTGGTCGTAAAACCGAGTGAGTCTCCGGATTCGAGCCAGCTTCGTCATTGATTTTGTTTGTGGAGAAAAAATGAAAATCCAGAACCAGGGTTTTGACCACGTAGAGTTCTCTGTTGATGACATTCAGTCCCACCGTCGTATTTACGAGCGAATGGGCTTCGAATGCGTTGGGGAGCGCCATCTTCCGAAGTCAGGAACCCGTTCCTTGTTGATGCAGCAGGGAGAGGTTCGGATCCTTTTTACTCAGCCGGATGGTTCGTCGGCAGCCGACGCCGACTTAGCAGTGCAGTTCCGGCGCAACCAAGATCAAGGAATCTGTGTTTTGGCGGTCGATGTCGAAGACGCGGAACAAGCTTACCTTGAGACGACTAAGAAAGGTGCTCGCTCCGCACGGGAGCCAGAGCACTTCGAATCGGCGGCGGGTTCTGTGACTCGTGCCGAGATTTATACTCCAGGAAATGTTCGCTACCGCTTCATTTCGCGTAAAATGGCGAATGGACAAACGGCTCCCGCTCTTTTTGATGAAGGGCTGGGTGTCTCCCGTTTGAAAAGTCCGTCTCCCTTCGGAATGTTCAGAATTGACCATCTCACTAATAATGTGACGATGGGCGATCTGAATCTTTGGGTCGACTATTATAAGGATATCTTTGGTTTCATTGTGACTCGTCACTTCTTGATCAAGACGGGACGCACCGGACTGAATTCGGATGTAGTTCAAAGCGCGGATCACAAAATCAAGGTGCCGATAAATGAAGCGACTGAGCCTGAGTCTCAGGTTCAGGAATTCGTCAAGCGAATGAGGGGCTCCGGGGTTCAGCATTTGGCGCTTGAGACCACCGGACTGATCGAAAGTCTTGTGAAGCTTCGTCAGAATAATTTCAAGTTCCTCAGCGTTCCTCATTCCTACTATGAAGTGGTCCCCACTCGTGTTCCTGGCGTTACGGAAGACCTTGTCGAGCTTGAAAAGCTTGGGATCCTTCTGGACGGCGAAGGTGGCGGGTATCTCATGCAGATTTTCTCAGAAGAGATCCTTGGGCCATTCTTCTTTGAGTTTATTCAGCGCAAAGGGAACCAGGGCTTCGGAGAAGGGAACTTTCGGGCCCTTTTTGAGGCGATTGAACGCGATCAGTTGAAGCGCGGGGTTCTTTAAGAATTTGGGTTCATCCCATTCGAGCAAGCCCTTGAGCCGCACCCTCATTTTCAGGTAGGGTGCAGTATCTATGCTTCCTACCTCTATTTCGCCCGTTTTTCGTTCCCGACGCGACTGCCTGATGGCGGGACACGCCGGTTCTGCTTTTGTTCTCGCGTCGAACCACGAACTGATTCGGAATTACGATGTTTCCTATCCATTTCGCCAGGATTCGTCGCTCTATTATCTGACTGCTTGGGATGAGGCTGATTCATTCCTGGTCCTTCTTCCATCCGCAGAACATGCGGGACGCAATTATAAGATGATCCTCTTTGTTCCACCGCGCGATCCAGAGCGCGAGATGTGGGACGGTGAGCGCCACGGGGTCGAAGGTGCCGTTTCGGTGTATGGCGCGGACGAGGCCTATCCAACCTCCGAGTTCGCCAAGCGATTGCCCATCCTCTTAAAGGGTGTTGAGAAAGTTTTCTATCGCATGGGCATGCCCCACCACGAGCGCACCGATCGCACGATGCTCGAGGTTTTCGAACAGACTCGTAAGCTCTTCGGTCGTTCTGGTCGTGGAATCCCAGCACTTCATGATCCCCTCGAAGTCATTGGGGAGATGCGCCTCTACAAAGGGCCCGAGGAGATTGAAACCCTTCGTAAGGCTTGTGCGATGACGGCTCATGCGCATCGCCAGGCCATGATCGAAGCACGCCCTGGAATGAATGAGCGAGATATCGAAGCGATTGTGGAATACCAGTTTCGTCGCGGCGGATCGCAGCGAAACGGGTACTGGAGCATCGTCGCAGCAGGTCGGAACGCCACTTGTCTTCACTATCGCTCGAACAACGATACCCTTCGAGAAGGTGAATTACTCCTGATCGATGCAGGCGCAGAGTTCGATTATTACACTTCCGATATCACGCGAACATTTCCGGTTGGCCGAAAGTATTCTCCCGCTCAGGCGAAGGTTTACGATCTCGTATTGAAGTCACAGCTTGAAGCGTTGGCCATGGCTAAGCCGGGTGCAACTCTTCCGTCGATTCATGCGCATGTCGTGGAGACCTTAGTGGATGGTTTTCTGTCGTTGGGTCTTCTTCAGGGGAAGCCCGCCGAAGTGATCCAGACGAATGCATTCAAGCGATTTTATCCGCATAACACGAGCCATTGGTTGGGCAGTGATGTTCACGATGCGGGACTCTATCAGAAAAACGGGGAGCCTCGCCGGCTGGAGCCAGGAATGGTCTTTACGATCGAGCCTGGATTCTACGTGCAGCCGTTGGATCGCGATGCGCCTGCGGAGTACCGTGATATCGGAATTCGGATCGAAGATGATATTCTGATTACCAAAACAGGCTGCGAGAATATGACGGCTGGGGTGCCGAAAACTCGCGAGGAAATCGAAGCGCTTCGGGCGTTTTAATTCGTAAGTCGGATGAAGGACGAACCCATGAGTAGTACAGCGGCTCTCCTCCAAAAACCTGTGAAGCTTGGGCCGATTCAGCTTGAGCATCCCTTTGTGCTTGCGCCAATGGCAGGGATCACGAATTCGCCCTTCCGTCGGCTGATGCGCCGTCTGAAGAGCTCCATGGTGATTTCGGAACTGGTGTCGGCCAATGGAATTGAGTACGCGGGTCAGCGGACCTTTGACTTGCTCAAATTCCACGAAGAAGAGCGTGTGGTTGGGCTCCAGATTTTTGGCGAGCGCGAAGAGAATCTCGTCAAAGCTGCTCAATACGTCGAGAAGCTCGGGGCTGACTTTGTCGATCTGAACATGGGTTGCCCAGTTCCAAAGGTAGTGACGAAGGGTGCCGGGTCGGCCATGTGCCGGAATCCAGAGCAGCTTTATCCCATCTTAAAGAAGATGGTCGAAGGCGTGAAAATCCCAGTTACGATCAAGATTCGCACGGGCTGGGATACGAACAGTCGCAATGCGCTAGATGTGGTCCGAGTGGCTGCCGATGCCGGTATCGCTTGGGTTGCCATTCATGGGCGGACTCGAGCTCAAGGTTATAGCGGTGAAGCCGATTGGGATTTCATCGCTGACGTCAAGGCGAAGAGCACGCTCCCGATTATCGGAAACGGTGATATTGGTACGGCGGAGCAAGCGGTCCATCGGATGCGAACGTCGGGTGTCGACGCAGTGCTGATTGGTCGTGGTGCCCTCCGAAATCCTTTTTTATTCGAGCAATCGCTCGCCCTATGGAAAGGTGAGGAGTTCAAGATTCCTCCTCCCGAGCGTTATCTTGAGCTGCTGGATGTGCAGCGCCAGCTCCTCTCGGAATCTTTTCCCGAGCGGATGGCGATGGTTCATGCCCGCAAGTTTCTCGGTTGGTATTCAGCGGGGTTTCCGGGGTGTCATGCTTTCCGGAGTAAAGTATTTACGCTCAGCGATCCCGAAGTGCTTTGGCAAGAAGCGCGCGAGTTTTTCCAGGCAGCAGCTGAAAGCCGAGACACACACTACCTTCAGCAGCCGTTCCTCATGGGCGGTCACGGCTGACCCCTTATTCGGCCCTCCTTCTACCGTGTCCCGTCTGACCCACTTCCGTTTAATCCGTCCGGCCAACTTTTTGGCGTGACGAGTCGCGTCCTAGGGCGTTCAATAGAAAGGTCGCCTCCGGAGTGATGGGCTTGAGAGGGCAGCTGGGCTCGATCGAGTAGTCCGCGACGCGGGTAAATCCAGTTCTGTTTTGAGGGAGAGTCTTCCGATGAAATCTTTGAACTCGATGTTTTTGGTTCTGTTGATAACGAGTGCGATCGCACTGGGATTTTCTTCACCGGTGATCGCCGATCATCATGAGGACGGTGAAGGCATAGAAGGCGTCGGCCACGAAGATGGCCCGGGCAAAAGTGGGAAGCGCGCATGCCATGCCGATGTGCAGAAATTCTGTAAGGACATGAAGCGCCGTGCCGTTGGGAAGTGCCTTGATGAGCACGTGAAAGAGCTTTCTCCCGAGTGCGCGAAGGAGCACGTCGCTCGGCAAGCAAAGCGGAAGGAAATGGAATCCAAAATCGAGGAGCTCAAGGTCGCTTGTGAGGCCGATGTGAAATCCCTCTGTGCCGACCTGGAGGGAGGGGAGGGGCGCCTCATGAAGTGTTTAAAAGAAAACGAAGCCAAGATTTCTGGTGAAAAGTGCAAAGCTGCTTTGGCAGCGATGCCTGAAAGGCCGTTTAAAAAGCATAGAAAACCGATGCGTAAGAGAGGGGCTTCATCCGATTCCGCTCAGTCGGAATAGTCACTCCTGAAGCGTCAAGGTGTACCCTTCGATCGTCAATCGGTAGAGTGCACCATCGGCGAACGAGTGCGAAAGTAGCTCATAATAGGGAGGGCGCAGGAAACGAGCTTCGAATTTCCTCGCTCTCTCGTCTCTTTCTAAGTCAATGAGACAAACGAGGCGGCCCGCACTGTACCTCAGCGTCGTTGGGTCCAGCTTCTGGAGCGTGCCATCCGTGAGTCGGAGTTGATAGCCAACCTCTGGGTTTCCCTCGATCTGACTCACGAAAAAAGCTGTGTCCTCGACTTCGATCCTCTTCTGTTCCCGGCCAATCCGAATCTCCCAGCCTTGCCCGTCGGTTGAAGGCGCGAGGTGCCGCTCGAAGGCTTGGCGTGTGCGCTCATGCGTAATTTCTTCGCCATCGGCCAGCCAGACCCCTTCAGCAGTGAGTTGGATGACTTCGCGGTCCAAAAAAGGGAAGGTGGGGATCTCGCTCATGACTGAGAATAATAGGGCGTGCCCTGGTGCAAGGGAAAGCCTTTCGGCCCCTTGCCCGAAATTATCGCCTCGGGTTACTCAATGGCTATGAATTCAGCGCTTCAAAAGAAAGTCCTCGAGAGCTTTATTGAAATCATCCGCAAAACCTCAGTTGACCTCCCTGGTGACGTCGTCGATGCGATTCAGTCGGGTCGAAAACAGGAGCCTGAGGATTCACGCGGTAAGTATGCCATGTGCATTATCGAAAAAAATATCGATCTTGCGCGTGTTAAAAGTCAGCCCCTTTGCCAGGATACCGGGAGCATCCTTTTCTTTGTGCACTACCCTCGAAAACTCGATGGAGAAGTGCTGGGGAAGCTCATTCGAAAAGCAGTCGTGCAGGCCACCAAGAAAGGTTACCTTCGGCAGAATAGCGTCGACAGTCTCACCGGCAAAAATAACGGGACCAATGTGGGTCCGGGTACGCCAACTCTCCATTTGGAGCCTTGGAGTAAAGAGTTTTTTGATATCAGGCTCATTCTGAAGGGGGGCGGCTGCGAAAATGTGGGCGCTCAATACAGTCTCCCAGATTCGCGCATTGGGGCGGGTCGTGATCTCGCTGGAGTGAAGAAATGCCTGCTTGATGCCGTACAACAGGCTCAAGGAAAAGGCTGCGGTCCCGGCGTTCTGGGAGTCACAATCGGAGGAGATCGCGCCACCGGCTATCTTCACACCAAAGAGCAGTTCCTTCGTAAAATGAATGACAAAAACAAGATTCCTGCGCTTGCGCAGCTTGAGACTGAGGTCTTGGCCGAAGCGAATCAGTTGGGCATCGGTCCCATGGGGTTCGGCGGGAAAACGACTTTGATGGGAGTGAAGATCGGGGCGCTGAATCGCGTCCCTGCTTCGTTCTTTGTTAGCGTTTCCTACATGTGTTGGGCTTACCGCCGTCAGGGAGCGAAAGTTTCCATCAAAGGCGATATCCAAAAGTGGCTCTACTAAACTGAGGCCGAACGATTATGATTCAACTTGAAGCACCATTCACTGAAGAAAAAATTCGGTCCCTAAAGGTCGGCGATATGGTCGAGATTTCTGGAATCGTCTACACGGGCCGCGATGCGGTTCATAAATGGCTCCATGAAGGTCATGAGCCACCGGTTTCGCTCAAGGATGCAATCATCTATCACTGCGGCCCCGTGGTGATGAAAAAGAAGGGAAAGTGGGTTGTTACCGCAGCCGGACCTACGACGTCGACCCGCGAGGAGCCTTATCAAGCGGACATTATCGAGAAACACGGGCTACGGGCCGTGATCGGTAAAGGCGGAATGGGTGAGAAGACTCGGCAAGCTTGCGAGAAGTTTGGGTGTGTCTACTTGCATGCGGTGGGGGGCGCCGCCCAGGTTTTAGCCGAGTCGATTCAAGAGGTGGAGAACGTCTACTTACTGGAAAAGTTCGGTAGCCCGGAGGCCATCTGGCAGTTGAGAGTGAAGAGTTTTCCAGTGGTCGTGACGATCGATGCTCACGGTCGTTCCCTTCACAAAGAGATCGAAGCCGAGTCCGCTCAGAAGTTGAATTCTTTAATGACCTCGATCAAGAAGTGAGCGGCGCCGAGTGAGTTCAGTTCGCGTCGTCCAAAGAATGGGTGTTTTTGACTCGGGGGTGGGTGGAATAACAGTTCTGCAGGCCCTGCGAAGGAAGTTCCCTTCTATTGAGTTCGTTTATTTGGGCGATACCGCTAACGTTCCTTATGGAACGAAGAGTCCCTCGCAAATTGAAAACCTATCTCGACTGTGCGCTCAGCGTCTAAGAGATGAGAAAATCGATGTTTTGGTTGTGGCATGTAATACTGCGTCGAGTTGGGCGCTGCCGGCAATTCGCCAGGAAGTCGGACCGCTCGTTGATGTCATTGGAATGGTCGAGCCCGGAGTGGCTTCGGTTCTGGATCGCTGCCTGACCAACACCGGTCCGATTTTAGTGCTGGCTACTCGAGCGACGGTTCGAAGTGGTGCCTATCGTCGAGCCTTTGAAACAGCGCTTCCTCAGGACTCAGGGGGTCCGGGCACTCGAGACGTTTTTGAGCAAGCCTGTCCACTTCTGGTTCCAATGATCGAGGAAGGTTGGCTCGATCACAAAATTCTCCTTCAGACGATCGATGAATACGTGAGCACCCACCGTCAGCAGGGACGCGAAGGGATTGCTCTCCTCGGTTGCACGCATTATCCGTGGATTCGAACTCAAATCGAGTCTCGCTTGCCAGGATGGACAGTGGTGGACTCGGCTGAGTCGGTAGCGCAGTATTTAGCTTCGCGAGTCGCCGCGTCGGGTGCCAAGTTATCCGATCAGGCATCGTCGCCAGAGGTGAAATGGATTTTCACCGATCCCGAAGCTGTCCCCGAGTTCGCACGAAAAATACTGCGTTCAGTCTGAAGGAGTTCTCCATGGCTATCCGGAAAATCGCTCGAATGGGAAATCCGATTTTGCGACAGCGCGCGCGCTTGGTTCGACCTGAAGAAGTCGGGACCCCGGAGTTGAATCGCTTGATCGACGATATGATCGATACGATGCGTGATGCGAATGGGATTGGTCTGGCAGCCCCTCAGGTTCACGAGTCAGTTCGGTTGGCCATTATAGGTTTTGACGAGGCCAGTTCTCGGTACCCCGATATGGGTAAGATGCCGCTTGAGGTGCTGATTAATCCGCAGGTGACCGTTTTGGATCCGACTCCCCAGGCTTATTGGGAAGGCTGCCTTTCGATTCCGGAAATTCGTGCAAA
>CANMSW010000091.1 GCA_947500275.1 Bacteriovoracaceae bacterium
ACATCAACGGTGTCGTTGCGCTCGAAGCCGAAGATTCCGTCGAATTGACCGAATTTCCAGCTGACGCCGTTGCTGTACTTGTAAGCAACGAACGCTTGCGACTTGCTTGCGGTGACGCTTTCTGCGCCGATCAGACCTACTGCAGCGAATGGTACATCGATCGTTGCCGATCCTTCGCCGAGCGACTTGGTGACGTAAACAGCTCCGTCATTCAAGATCGAAGTAGCGCCTACGCTTTGAACGTAGGTCAATTGAGGATCAACGAATCCTCCTACTTTCAAGCCATCATCGGCCATTACGTTTGAAACCAAAACCACTGAAGACAATGCGGCAAGAACGCCGACTTTTTTGTTTAAGGTCATTATGGTTTTTCCTTTTCTGCCGTCAGCGTGATGGCGGCTGTCCGCTTTTGCAACAAAAAAAATAATTCCTGATTAAATTAGTGCACTGAGATCATAGCCCTGCCGAATCAACTCGTTGCATGTTTTCGTATATTGCCTTCCATATGCAAATATATATCAAAAGCCATAACCCGAGACGGGGGGCCGAAACCTAGAGAAAATCAATCAACACCTCTGGGGCGCACCTTCGTCACTCAGGGTGTCCTCCCACTCCTCCCTGCCGGCAAAAAAAATCGGTAAGTTTCTATGAAGCCCCTCCTCCCATCTCGTCCCTCTCGGGACCAAAAAGGGTCCTGTACGGGACTTCGCCTGTTTGCTGCCCCACCCTAGGCAGTAGTCTTGCATTTCGTGCTCGCAGTATTCCGGCGGATTGCAGTCCGGAACCCCTTCAAACTCCCCTAGATTAGAAAGGAAACACCCTATGAGCACCCAGATCACTCCGCGAAGGTCCAGCAGTCAGTTTCTCCCCGACTTATTCCGCGAATCGAGTTTACTGAGTTCACCCTGGAGCTTTGCTGCTCGCAGCCCATTCCGTGACCTTGCACGCATGCAGGACCGCATGGATCGGCTCTTTAGCGAAATGATGCAGACATTCCCAAGTGAAAGCACGTGGAGCGAAACAGAGAGCCGCGCGTTCACGCCCGTCTGCGATATTAGCCGGGAAGAAAACCGCTATGTTCTCAGTTTCGATCTGCCAGGAGTCCGACAAGAAGACATCAGCTTGGAGATCACAGAAGATCAACTCATCGTTTCAGGAGTTCGATCGAGCGAAAAGCACGAGAAGGAAGAGGGTCGCGAAATGCACGAGCGTACAGCAGGGAGCTATTACCGTGCGTTCGCACTTCCCTCGGAGATCCAGAAAGAACAAATCACTGCGAATTACGAGAATGGCGTTCTACAAGTGATCTTGCCTCACACCGTGGCACTGAGCGCGCGGAAAATTCCGATCGCCGAAGGTTTGACCACTCACAAGGCCGTCTCTCAAAAAGCCTCGACTAAAGTGGCATAAGCTACAGTGGCATAAGCTACCGTCGGGACTTGAGGGACTCTCTGCGTAAACGGAACTCTCTCCTCCGTTTACGCAGAGAATTCTTAGTCCAAATCTTTATTGCGCAGACCGACTCGGGCCCACGACTCGATCAAAATCTGCATCGGGATGCGTCCGAAACGTGATGGGCCGAAAACTCCCTGGATGTTGAAAGCTCAACTCCACTGCACTCAGCAGTGCTCGCGTTACGCCAAAGGCCTTCTTCGCTTCCTGATTCGCCCGCGCATCACCGTACTTCTCGTCTCCCAAGATCGGAAACCCAATACCATCCAGGTGCCGACGAATCTGATGCAACCGACCCGACTTTGGATCTGCTTTCACCAAACTCAATGTCCGATCGCCCCAACTCCACACTCGAACGCGTTGATATCGAGTCAAAGCCGTAAGCATTTTTCCATCGCGATCTTTTAAAGGGCGATCGATCGTGCCCGACTCAGGTACTTCCCCAACTACGATCGCCAAATAGGACTTCTTCACACGGCGTTTCATGAAATCGAGCTTCAATGCGTTTGCAGCTTTCTGAGTACGAGCGAAGACGAGCAGGCCACACGTGCCCCGATCAATTCGGTGAACGGGAAAAACGCTTCCACCCGCTTTGCGCTCCAACCAGGACTTGGCATCGGGGATCGCTGCATCCTCACGGTAAACAGTCATCCCCGCGGACTTGTGCACGACGACGATATCTCGATCCTGGTAAACGATCCGCGGCGGGCTAACCTTTGAAGGTTGTTTCTCCGACATTAACCTTCACCCACGGATGGAACCGGCGAGGCGACCGGGGTGGGCTTGGCACGATATCGCTCGAGCTTTTGAGCCGCCTCATCAGAAATCGCTGTTCGCTCAAACTCCGGCTCGGCCTCCATAGCTGAGAAATAGCGCTGATTATCGACCCCCACGGAGGCCCCCGGAAAGACGATCCGGACTTCCTCGCCGCTCGATACTGCAACGGACGACCCCGAGTCCTCGCCGTCGGATCGGGGCTGTAGTTTAATCTTTCCGGCGAAAACACGAACTCGCACATTTTCAGTCGATGAATCGGAATCCACGACTTGAACACGGCAGATGCCTTCACAGTCGAGGATTCGAAAATGTCGCGACAGAAACAGCCCACCCGAAACAGGGCCTGACGTCTCAAACCACGCCTCACCCGAAAGTAACTCGGCACCCCCGAGTTTGAACTCGGACCACCGAACCTCACTGGAGGGAAGTAGCCCGAAGGCAGCCCCGTCTCCCGACCTAAAGACAAGCCATGCATCGGGCGGAGTTTTCAAAATATCGCCAGGATTTAACTCTGTGAGTCCCTCGCGTGGATAACCTGCAGTATGATATCGGTCCCGGTACTTTACCCGAGGTGAAGGACCTGCCTCAGCCCGGGTCGAGGCATGATGAAACCAGGAGAGTCCAGGAATCATGGATCCAGTAGGAAGGGCGCTGCTGCTGGCCACCCACTCGGCCCGAAAGGGGGATCCCGCAAAAACCGGAACACTACCCACCAAAAATAGGGAGAGCCCCACAATCCAAGAAGCATTGAGTCGCAAGCGATCGCAAAGTGACATGCTCCAACAGTATGCGTCGGGAAGTCTTCTACGTCACCTCAGAAGAAGCCCCCTGAATGGGGCTGTCGTCCTCTTTATTCGCCACCCATTGCAGGGGTTCTGCCCTTTTCCTCAGTTTTCTGGCTCGTTTGGATTTCCAAACTTGCACTGTCGAGTTGTGCAACGACCTCCTCGACCCCACTCACCGGCTGCTCCGAGACAGAGCCCCCCCCTCCTCGCGGCGCAAACGGCGCCACAGTCGGGCGAGCCGTCAAGAAGTCCAGAGGACGGACTTGAGATGAGTCAGCCCCTGAAAGAAGCGAATAAACACTCAGCACGGCAATCGGGAGGGCTAGAAACTGAGGACCGGAACGCACCCAGACGCCTGGCTCCCCCTCACGAGAACGTAAGAGCGTCAAAGTATAGAAACTGAAATACCAAGTTCCCAAACGAGCCAAGAAGGAACCCAAAATCCAGAAGGTCCACCCATGGGGTAAATCGGAAACAAGAGCCCTTTCGTCAAAGAATAAACTCGCCAAGTGAAATGCCGCCGAAAAGGAAACCGCACCGAATAACTGCTTCCACAAAACGACAAAATCAATGTCGCCGCGTTTTTTTAGAAAACGAGTCCCAGTGCAGAAGAGCACGTAGATCGACACGAAGACTCCAGCTCCCAGGAGGATTTGAAGATAAATGAGGCCCGTTCCAATCGGATCAGTGAAGGGCTGAAATGACGTGTCTTCTTTACTCGCGAAAGCGCCAAGGCCGGCTCCCACTAAGAGCGCGACGCTCCCCAATGCAAAATATCCTGAATCGAGAGCGCGACGCCCTTGCGAAATCCCTAGGGCATCGGCGCGACGTTTCTCAAAAAAGACGTCCCCTAATTTCGGACTATTCCCGCCGGCGTCTCTTGAAAAACGGAAAGCCGCGCGATCAATTTTAATGCCGCCTGTTGGCTCGCGAATGCGAAGCGATCGTATTCCTGTGCGGCCCTTCGTACTGTGCAGTCGACCCGTCCGAATCGACACCCCAGAATTCGAATCCGCGCTCGGGCCTTTTGAATCAGGAACTCCGCTGCCACGCTTCTGAAAAGCAGCCTCATCGACGAGTCGCGTTTTCTCTCCTGCATCGAGGTTTCCATCTCGTAGGATTTCGAAGTCAACTTCAAGCGTACCAAACATCAAGCGGGCCACTCCTTCTCCGAGCGGCACCTGCATCATTTTTTCTCCTACGCCGTTCCGAGTGCCGTTACGACTTCCCAGATCGCGCACGACCAATTGACCTTTTTCATGATCCCACTCCAAGAGCGCATGCTGGGACGAAATACTGCTATCGCCCAAGGAAAGGTCGCAATCGGATCCTCGCCCGATCGAGCAGGGAAACTTTTCAATGAGGTGTTCTTCGGGAATTCTAGCACCCGGCTTTAAGTAACGGACACGAACTTTGAACTCGCGACGTGAAGGGCTCATTTTCCGACCTCCTTAGACGAAACTGAAGAATCTAAGGGCATGGGGGCGCTCCCCGTCCCGAAGCCTGTCCCTTCCGAAGCAGGCATACGTGAAGGAGCCGGACTTTCACGCATCCCGTCCTGAGGAAGGATTCCTTTTAGAAAATGGGCAGTGAGTCCTTTAACGGCCGTCATACCAAAGCCTCGTGCTTGCACCCCAAAGAGCAGGGCATTTCCTTGACTCGAGCTTCCTACAATTCTTAATGCTAGATCGTAGAGTCCCGGATATTGCTGATATCTATCTAAGCAAAACGAGGCCTCAAGTACGTTCTGGGCACCCGGTATGGGCGCATAAAAACTTTTTCGACAGACTTGCCCCACCCGGCCCTCCGCACGACGAGCAACACTACCGCGCTCTTCGAGGAATTCTTCAAAGACGCCTTTCGAGAGTTTCGCGATCTGATCGGACACTTTCCTCCAATCCGAAGGAGTCACCAACGCCTGATCAGACTCCAAGTTCACAACACGAAAGAGAATCTCACCAACCGACATTCCCCCATCTAGATCGACTTGAAACTGTGTCCCGCAGCGGGTCGCTGTTAAAGTCTCTCGATCCCCCTCAGCGGCGCTGGGACCATTCGAGCTCACTTCTGCTGTCAGAGATTTCTTCTTTTGCAGTGCATCGTTGCGATCCACTTGATCCTGCCAGCATTTCAAATCCGGCGGCACTGCACTCAACTTCCAGCCTCCTTTCCCGACCGGAATGCCCGCTGTGCCTGATTCGCTCGCTTTTAAGAACTCACCGACCAGGGTAGAGCCCGCTGAAATAATCTGCTCTTCTAGCAGTCGCGCGAAACGCTCCTTCCGCTCACTCGGTCCCAAAGGGAGCATCCCTTTGCCCGTGCTCTGCTCGGAACGCCACAGGGAAACCAATCGACTGAGGAAGCGCCCCGGCACCGCAAATGATATATTCTGACCTTTCCGATGGATGGCGAAATTAACCCCGCGCACCATCCCCAATTGATCAAGGGTCGGACCGCCACTCATTCCCGGGTTTAATGGGGTCGAAAGGAAGAATTCCGAGTAGTCCCCCAACTGTATCTCACCGTTAAAATTTCCCTCAACAAGCGACATATTCAAGTCGAGAGGCTTACCCAGCGACCAAAGCCTTTCGCCGGGTGCTGGCAAAGGTTCGCTTTCGGAAGAAATTGAAAAGGAACCATTAAAAGTCCGATCGACTTTAACAAGGGCGAGATCATGAATGATATCAAATGTCAGAATCTCAGCCGGAATCGAAGCCGGACTACCGGGCACTCCTTCTTTTGAAAGGTCTAAATAAAGTTGGTATTTTCCAGGCTCATGGACCGCGTCCGCGACGACATGAAAATTCGTAGCCAGCACGCCTGAAGGATCGACGACGAAGGCCGTACCATAAGATTTCTTCGGTGCACTTGGCCCGAGCGCCGTTTTCAATGGATAAACCCAACCTTGAACTTTTTGAAAAAGTTCACTCGGCTTCACGGGGTGGCCCGCATCGACGGTAACAACCTCGCCCTGCACCCCGGGTGCATCGGATTGCGCGGTCCTCGAAGAAAATACGACTGAGAGCACGAATGCCGCAATGAGGAGGCTTCTTAAGCTGCTAGTTGACGTCACGTTCCACGATCCTCTCGGAGCAGGACTCTCCCCACCCTTGGATTCCATCGGAAACCTTGAGTCCAAGCTTGAACTTGCGCTAGAATGAGTTCGAACCCGATCTACCAGGAGCCAAAGTTATGACCCCCCTCTCCCCCCCCTCTCCTCCTCCAGCCGTCGTCTGTTCGCTGCCAGAAACGGATGAAGAACTCAAAAAGCGACTCACGCCCGAGCAATATCGCGTCATGAAGGAGAACGGGACGGAGAGGCCTTTTGCGAACGAGTTTTGGAACAACAAAAAGCCTGGTCTTTACGTCGATCGGATTTCCGGAGAGCCTCTCTTTTCGTCCCTCGATAAGTTCGACTCGGGCACCGGCTGGCCGAGCTTCACTCGGCCCGTCAAAAAGGGAGCCGTTCAGGAAAAGAGCGACCAAACGCACGGAATGCTGCGTACCGAAGTTCGAAGCGGTAAGAGCGATTGCCATTTGGGTCACGTTTTTGACGATGGTCCTGGTCCAAGCCACCTTCGTTACTGCATCAATTCAGCTTCGCTCCGGTTCATCCCTCTCGAGAACTTAGAAAAAGAAGGCTACGGGGAATTCGCCGAGATCTTCAAGAACCCAGGACAAAAGTGAGAACTCCTTTACGCATCCAAGGCGGCTAGCCCGCGGTCGAACCTTCGGAGCGACTCCCGGACCTCGTTCGAAGTGATATTCAAGGCTGGCTGGATTCTCAGACGCTGCGTGTAGGCCATCGAAAAGAGGCCTTGATCGAGCAGTGCATGAAAGAGCCGTTGAGAGCCTTGGATGTCAGCCTTCAGATCCACCCCCAGAAAGAGGCCTTCTCCACGCACCGATTCAATTCGGTGAGGATACTTCTGGGCGATCTCCTGAAGACCCGCGAGCATCTCGGCCCCACGGATACGGGAATGCCCTACTAGATCGTCATCCAATATAATCTCAAGGGTGGCTAGCGCCGCAGCGCAACCGAGCGCATTCCCACCGTAACTACTCGAAGAACCCGAGGGAGCTGACCAATACTGTGCCTCGCCGGTGATCGACCTTGATGTGAAGAGGGCCGACAAAGGGAAACCACCCGCGATCCCCTTCCCGGCAGTTAAAATGTCAGGAGTGACGCCGAAATGATCCACACCCCAAAATTTGCCGGTCCTGCCAAACCCTGTGATCATCTCATCGGCAATCACTAAGACCCCGACACTTCGTGCCGCATCTGATATCTCTCGTAAAAAGTCGGGCGGCGGAATCACGTTACCCGCAGTCCCCTGCATCGGCTCAAAAATGACTGCTGCTAATTCGTGAGAATGACTGCGAATCATTGCTGCCGCTTTTTTCCCACAAGCCACACCACAGCTCGAAGGCTCAAGTCCCAGCGGACAGCGCGCACAGTCGGCATAGGGAAGCTCTAAAGCATGGGGCTCTTCAAACGGTGCCCATGCATTCTTCCAGGAACCACTCATCAAACTCAAAACTCCCCGCGTTTTGCCGTGAAAGGAACCTGTAAAGTTCGCGAACCGCTTCTTCCCCGTTACTTCACGAGCTAAACGAAGCGCACTCTCTACCGCTTCTGCACCACTCGAATACAGTTGCACGCAGTCAACCCCGGGAGGGGCGGCACGCTCCATGAGAAGTTCCAAATACTTGACCCGCGTTTGGGAGGTCAGACTTCCCACCGCATAACTCGATGCCTGTTTCGCTACTGCACTTGCCCACTTCGGATGCGAGTGTCCAACTGACGCGACCCCAATTCCACCGACCCAATCAATATAACTTTTTCCCTCTTCACTCACGAGCCGGGTCCCGAGTGCATGATGGATCGCGAGCCCGGAAAGCGAGGCCATCCCTTGAACTCCGGGGGCAAGCCAACGCTGATCACGCTCGTGCCATTCACGGGAACTCGAACTCGTTTTCGGCTGCGCCGCTCGAGCAGCCCGAACGTGATTCTCACGATGCTCAAGGATTCGAGCGACTGCGGAAATCAACGCCCCGACTCCCATAACCCAGAGAAGCGCGACTGAAAATCCAGGGGACGCTTTCTGAAGGAGGACTGCCATTCCAGTCAAAAATGCTCGTTCAGGTCTTCGCATTGCGCCTCGAGAAACCGCCTTGCGCTTTCCAGTCGTAGGAGAGGCTAAAATCACGGCCGACGCAAACGACATCATCAGGGACCCCGTAAGAGCGAGGACCGACCCCA
>CANMSW010000092.1 GCA_947500275.1 Bacteriovoracaceae bacterium
GGCTCCAGTGCGCGAGCGCCGCTTGCCGATCCGTACCGTCCAGCAAAGTACGAGCCACCCATGTTGCTGCCGCCTGGTCCTTCAGGCGCTCAGGAAACTGCGACGACTCGACCCATTCTCTCAGATAGAGTGCGGCGGCATCTTGGGACGACGAGGGGCGAATTCCGGCCAGGGCTAGGCGTCGCTCGCTTTCGGAATGGTTCGAAGACCCCACCAACCGCATCAAAGCACCCTGCGCTTCAATCGAACTACTTCTCGCCAGCGCCTCGATTGCTGCACGGCGATAACGGGGGTCAAGTTGGAGATCGACGGCAATTTGCTCGGCGTGCTCGAGTTCGACCTCGGTCTGTGGAGTCTGGGTTCGAAGTTGCGTGAGAACCAACTCGGCCCGCTTCACATCCTCCAACGCCTCCGGACTTAAAGCGATGACGTCCTCGTCAGGCGGCGGAACGTCGACCTGGGTCCATCCGTCCTCTCGGAAGGCCTCCGTCACTCGCTCCTGTGCCTCCACCACTTCCGTGGCGAGCGATTCGGGCTCTGGGTCCTCGCCCGAGGGACGAGTCGTCGCTGAAACTCCAGGTTTTCCAATAGGAGGAGAAACAGGGGCGCTCGCCCCCCTGACCAGAGTGTCGCGCGCTTCTTTTTTCAGGTTGGGCGTTTGAGAAACGCTCGGTGCCCGCACTGAGTGTCCGACCCCTAGGCCAATGAGAGTCACGGCAACCAGAAATGCAGCACGACGATGTCGCGATGCGAAAAAAGAACGAACTAAAAACAAGAGTGGTAAAAAGAGTTTGAGTGGATCCAAGCCAGCGCCTCCTTGCGCAAAACCCGAGACCAGAAGTGTAGCCGCTTCCCCCCCTCCCTCACAACCCTAAGCCCCCAATCCGACACGAAAATTTTCAGACGATTCTGGGTCACTCTCAGTCATGAACGGGCGTGACCCGACCCAGGGTCAAGAGCGGCCGCCAACCGACTGACGAGACCCCACGCAACGCCCAAGAAATCCTTTGGCAATTGCCAGCTCCCAGTCTATTTCTTCACCCAAAGAAAAGGCTTCGACGCCATGCCTCGCCCCTTCGTCCAGTCACTGCTATTCGTGAATGGGATGCTTGAACCTGGTGTTTCGTCGGAAAAGTTTTAGGCGGTCCAACTTCCACAACAGGAGACGTCCACACATGCGTTCCGCTTCTGCGAAATCGGCTCGACTCACCCGTGCAGCGGGTTTGGCTCTGGCTCTGTTCCCAGCATTGATTTTTGCTTCGCTCACTGGCTGCACCAAGAACAGCGACCCAGCAAACACGGTTCGCTTCGCCTTGACGACTGAGCCACCCAATTTGAACTCAATGCAAGCGACCGACCAATCGAGCTTTTTCGTGCTCGGCCATGTCATGGAAGGTTTGACCCGCAACGGCCCCGATGGCGCACCCGTGCCAGGCGTCGCAGAAAAATGGGAAATGAATGACGCTGGAGCGACTTTCTACCTCCGCAAGAATGCGAAGTGGTCCGATGGAAAACCCGTCACTGCGAATGACTTCATCTTCGCCTGGCGCAATGTTTTAGACCCGAAAACCGCTTCCGAGTATGCGTTCATTCTCTACCCAGTGAAAAACGCGGAAGCGATCAACAAGGGCAAACTTCCTGTCTCCGACCTCGGGGTCGCAGCAGTAGACGATTATACTCTGAAAGTGACCTTCGAGAAACCCTGCGGCTATTTCATGGCCCTCACTTCGTTCGCCACCTACTTCCCGGTACGCGAAGACTTCTTCCGCCAGAAGGGCGACAAATATGCAGCGGAAGCCGCTGATATGCTCTACAACGGCGCATTCAAGCTCACGAGCTGGGTGCATGGCGCTTCGTTGACATTCGACAAAAACGCCGACTACTGGAACTCATCGGCCGTAAAGCTCGACCGCATCAGCATTCCGTATATCACTCCAGACAATACGGCTCGCTTCAACTTCTTCAAAGAGAAGAAGACCGACATTCTTGACCTCGCAAAAGATGACCTTCCACGTGCCCAGAGCGAAAACTTCCGCTTAATGAATCACGCGGACGGTTCCGTCTGGTTCATGGAGTTCAACTTCCGCGAAGGGAAGCCAACGCGGAATAAAAACCTCCGAAAAGCAATCCAACTCATTTTCGACACGGAAGAATACGTGAACAAAGTCGTTGGGATCCCTGGGACCAAACCTGGCAAAACCCTCATCCCTTCATGGGTTCGCGGCGTTCAAGACAATTTCCGTCGTGAATTCCCCTACGCTCCGCCTGCTCGCAACTTGGTTGAGGCGAAGAAACTCGTCGAACTCGCAAAGAAAGAACTCGGCGGTTCGATTCCCCCGCTGGTTTGGCTCACGGGTGACACTCCCGCCTCCGCTCGCGAAGCGGAGTACTTCCAAAGCCAATTCAAAGAGCACCTCGGGCTTGAATTGCGGATCGACAAACAGATCTTCAAACAACGCTTGGCACTCATGAGCTCCGGTCAGTTCGATATTGTCTCGGCGGGATGGGGTCCAGACTTTGCTGACCCAATGACCTTCGCCGAACTCATGACCTCCTGGAACGAAAACAACCGCGGCAAGTGGACCAATGATCAATACGATGCATTGATTCGCAAAGCCCAGTCGACCTCGGATCAAAAAATCCGCATGGCCGCGATGGCCGATGCAGAAAAAATTGCACTTGATGAATTGGCAGTACTGCCGACCAACGAGCGCTCCGTGATCTGGACGCACCACGAGCGTCTCCAGGGCGTGGGCCGCAGCATCATCGGCATGGACCCAGACTTCACTTACGCTTCGATCGTCGAAGGCAAGTGATGAACGTGTAGAAGTACCTGGGCTCCTCCAGGGTGTGAACCCTGGGGGAGCCTCTTGTTTGTGATTCGAAAGTGAATGAAACGGCACGCGGACTCTCGTCAGCGTGCAGGAGTTTTGAAAAGCGATGTTTTCCTATATCGGTAAACGCCTCACGGCAGGCTTGGTCACTGTATTCTTTATCGCCTCGGTCACTTTTGCAGCAATGCACATCGTCCCCGGTGATCCGCTCATGGGCAATAAAGCCATGAGTCCCGAAATCCGCGCAAACCTTGAGCATAAATACGGACTCGACCGCCCCGTGGCCGAACAGTACGTCCGTTACCTAGCCAACATGGCACAGGGCGACTTCGGAATCTCATTCACGCAGAAGAATCGTACTGTGAACGACATTATCGTGAGTCACTTTCCGATCAGCGCAATCCTTGGAATTCTCGCAGTCGCATTTGCAGCTTTAGGCGGAATTCTTTACGGGTCCCTCGCCGCCTTAGGGCGGGGCAAGTGGAGTGACCGAACGATCATGTTCCTCGTGATCTTAGGCGTGTCCGTACCGAGCTTCGTCTTTGCAGCACTGGGCCAACTCTCCCTAACCCTCATCAATAAAAAGGCTGGCTTTGAAGTTCTTCCGGTCGGCGGATGGGGAACGCTCTCTCACATGATTCTTCCAGCTCTGGTCTTGGGCTTGGGGACCATGGCGTTTCTGACGCGTCTGATGCGCTCAGCCCTGCTGGAAATCGTTCACCAGGACTACATCCGCACGGCAAAAGCGAAAGGTCTTCCGCCAGTCCGTATTTTCTTTTCGCACCAACTTCGTAACGCAATCCTGCCCGTCATTACTTACCTGGGACCTGCGATCGCAACGATCACGACCGGCGGTTTCGTCGTCGAAAGTGTCTTCGCTATCCCAGGACTGGGTCGTTACTTCGTTCAAGCGATTCAGCAGCTTGACTACACAGTCATCATGGGGCTCACGGTGTTCTACGGCGCTTTCCTCGTCTTCATGGTCATCACCGTCGATATCGTCTACGGATTGGTCGATCCGCGAATCAGCGTCACGAAAGGAAAGTCTTAATCTATGTCGACGACTTCCCCGACTCTTTCAAACGCCACTCATTCCTCCAATTCTAACCCCGGTGGATCCTCTATGAACTCTAGCGTCAATCGCTCGTTCTTCGACAATCCCAAGCAAGTACTCGAGTCTCTGCACGGGATCACGAGCGACGATTTTGATCTTCTCGCTCAAGAAACTGGGAAAGTAGGACTCTCTCGCCCTTCCCTCTCCTACTGGAAAGATGCTTGGAGAAGACTGAAGAAAAATCGCCAAGCGATTTTCTCACTCTATATTGTCGTCGGCTTGGTTCTCTTTACCCTGGTCGGCCCCTCGATTTGGACAACACCCCCCTCCCTTCAGACCCTCGGGCGAGTCTCGGAAGCTCCAAGCCTCAGCATCAAAACGGTACGAGTTCTAGCCGAACTTCCGGCCTGGCAGCCCACTCTAGCGGAGGGCGTTCCAGCCCGCCCTACTGCCCCAGTTCCTGCTCAAGACTTGAAGGCTCCGTCCCAACTCAAACTCATGACTGAAGCATCCACCCTTGCCGTGCGTTTAAGCTGGGATGCGGTTCCGGGCGCTACCGGATATCGCGTTTACCGAGGCAACTATGCCCCGATGCAAGGAAGTCTCGGTCTCCCAATCGCAACCCTCGACGGGGGGAACATTGTTTCGATTCAAGACACCTTCAACTTAGTGCCTGGCTCTCAACACTATGGAGTTGTTGCCCTTCGCGATGACGAGGAGTCGCCAAATTTCGCGAGCCTAGAAGTCATCCTGCCTGAGGCGATGTCGCTTCCCGAAGCGTTGAAAATCGATCCCAAAGCACAGGCTGGTCAGAGCCTCGAGATGCCCCTTCGTCCTCTCGGGTCCGACTATCTCGGACGGGATTTGCTCGCTCGCCTCATGAGCGGCGCAAGGGTTTCACTTTTTATCGGTTTTGTAGCGCCGTTCCTTTCGATTTTGATCGGCATTCTCGTGGGTGGAATCTCAGGCTATTTCGGCGGCAAGACGGATGCTTGGATCATGCGCTTTACTGACTTCGTCCTTGCACTCCCGTTCTTGCTCTTCATGATTCTCTTCAAAGTCGCCTTTGGAGCAGGTCCTGGTGAAGATGGAATTGGCCCTATGTTGCTCGCGATGGTTGCACTGTCCTGGACGGGTCCAGCGCGACTCACACGAGGACAAGTTCTGCAGCTTCGCGAAAGCGAATTCGTGCAAGCCTCTCGACTCCTCGGTGCGAAGCCGATGTACTTGATTATTCGCCACCTTCTTCCAAACACGCTGGGAGTCATTCTGGTTTCGCTGACTTTCGCGATTCCGAGTGCCATTTTCACTGAAGCCTTCCTGTCTTTCATCGGGATGGGCGTTGTTCCGCCCACTCCGTCGTGGGGCAGTATGTGTAACGACGGGATTCAAACTTTCCTCACTCATCCCCATGAGTTCATTTTCCCTGCACTTCTGATCAGCATCACCGTCTTGGCCTTCAACCTCCTAGGTGACGGCCTTCGGGATGCGCTCGATCCAAAAATGAGGTCCGTGTCATGAGCCTGACCACCCCAAATCAAGCAAACCAACCAATTCTGGACGTCCGCGATCTTCGCGTCGAATTCGACACCTACGGCGGAATCGTGAAGGCCGTTCGAGGCGTGAACTTTGCCGTCGCACCAGGAAAGACCCTGGCGATTGTCGGCGAATCGGGCTGCGGAAAGTCAGTCACCGTTCAGTCTCTCATGGGGCTGATCCCGACGCCTCCGGGCAGGATTACTTCCGGAAGCGTGAAGTTTCAGGGCCGCGAAATCCTCGGGCTCCCGCCGAAAGAAGCCAACAAGATCCGCGGGAAAGAAATCGGGATGATCTTCCAGGACCCGATGAGTTCTCTGAACCCTACAATGACCGTAGGGAAGCAGATTGCCGAGACTCTCCGGTATCACGAGAATATCACTTTCGAGGAAGGGCGCGTTCGCGCGATCGAGCTCCTCGAGCAGGTGCAAATTCCCGAGCCTGCTGCGCGAGTGGACGCCTACCCTTTTCAGTTTTCCGGTGGCATGCGCCAGCGCGTGATGATCGCAATGGCTATCGCTTGTAATCCGAAACTCTTGATCGCAGACGAACCCACGACCGCACTCGATGTGACCGTTCAAGCTCAGATCTTGAATCTCATGAAGAAACTCCAGCGCGAGCGCGGAATGTCGATCATTCTGATTACGCACGATTTGGGCGTCGTTGCTCAAATGGCTGATGACGTGGCCGTGATGTATGCGGGCCAAGTGGTGGAGTACGGAAGTGTGGACTCCATTTTCTTCCATTCTTCTCATCCCTACACTTTGGGACTTCGCGCGGCCATGCCGGGCCACGATGAAGACCCCAAAGGTACGGCTAAACGGAAACTGAAGCCAATCGAAGGCTCCCCTCCCGATCTCTTCCATCCACCTAAGGGCTGCGGCTATGCGGCCCGCTGTCCGCATGCCATGAAAGCTTGCGCGACGAAAATGCCGCCCCTCTGGGAATTGGAAACGGGTCACGGCAGTCGCTGCTGGCTGCACCACGAGTCGGGAGCACGCAATGCTCCGGCTGAACTCTTCCGGGGCAAGCTGATCTCGCCTCAATCTCTGACTCAGAGCTGAACTTCAGGAGCTTGAAGATGAACCCCCAAAGTATTTTAGAAATTCGGGACCTGAAAAAACACTTCGAAGTCGGTAAGGGAAAAACCCTCAAAGCTGTCGATGGGATTCAATTGACCATTCGTGAGAATGAAATCGTCGGTCTAGTCGGCGAGTCCGGCTGCGGGAAGTCGACACTCGGCCGAACCCTCGTAGGCCTTTACGATAAGACCAGCGGCGAAGTGATCTACCGCGGGCAGAAAATGCCAACGCGTTTCACTGCGAATGACTTCAAGAAATTCTCGCGTGAAATCCAAATGATCTTCCAGGATCCTTACTCCTCATTAAACCCGCGAATGACGATTCGCGAGATCATCGCCGAAGGCCCGATGATTCATGGAATCTGGTCTCGCGATCAAATCGACGAGAAAGTGGGATTCTGGCTTAAACGCGTTGGCCTGCACCCCGACCACATGTCGCGCTACCCTCACGAGTTTTCGGGTGGGCAACGCCAACGTATTGGAATCGCGCGCGCACTTGCGCTCGAGCCTAAGCTCGTCGTTTGTGACGAGCCGATTTCGGCGCTCGACGTTTCGGTGCAAGCCCAAGTGGTGAACTTACTGGGTGAACTCAAAGCAACACTCGGTCTCACACTCCTGTTTATCGCGCATGACCTTTCGATGGTGCGCTTCGTTTCAGACCGTATGGCGGTCATGTACCTTGGGCAAATGGTGGAACTCGGTGCTTCCGATGAAGTCTACTTCCGGCCACGTCACCCCTATACCCAGTCTTTGGTGGCTTCGAACCCAGAAGCCGATCCACGCAAAGAGCGAGAGCGGAATCGGAAACCTCTTCAGGGGGAAATTCCTTCGCCGATCAACTTGAAGCCTGGATGCCGATTTGCCGGACGTTGCCCAAAGGCAGGAAGTGCCTGCCAATCCGTCGATCCCGTCTGGCGTGAAATTGAACCAGGTCACTTTGCTGCGTGCCACCTTTTTGATCCTGCGTTGAAAGGTGAACTCGCCGCAGTTTCAGGTAACGCCTAAATTCGGATTCTTTCTCTCAACGAAAGAAGAGCTTAGAATTCTATTCCATTTAAGAACGAGTGCTCTCTGAGCTCTCGTTCTTTTTTTTCTCCGCGGACGCAGCTGCGGCCTCAGCCTTCGCTTTATCTCGCTCTTCTCGCTGCTTTTATTCGAACATGGGCTTCGACCTCACGGCTGCGAGTGTCCGAAATCTCTTTACTCCAAATCGCCAACTTTCCCGACGCCTTCAAACGAAAGAAAACTAAGCCAGACAATACGCTCCAGCGTCCGCTCAAAGCCCCATTGCCAGCCACCTAGAAGAAAATTTCAACACTCCTTCAGCAAAGACTCCACTGCAGGTTCGCACAGATCCCTGGCACCGCTCCCCCTTGAGCCGAGTTCTCGTTTGACCATCCCCTGAAATTATCCGACCATCACGCCGCATCAACCCCATCCCAAGCAGGAGCTTTCTCAATGCAAGCGATCCGTCCGCAACAGGCACCCGAATCCCATCCCCCGATGCCCGAGCTCACTTGGTTTCCGGTCGTCATGGGCTGCATCTTAGGAATCATCTTCGGGGCAAGTTCTCTTTACCTCGCTCTCAAAGTCGGCATGACCGTCAGTGCATCGATCCCCGTCGCAGTGCTCTCCATCACGGTTTTCAAGGCGCTTTCGAAAGTTTTTAAAGTTCGAAACACCACGATCCTCGAAAATAATATCGTTCAAACGAC
>CANMSW010000093.1 GCA_947500275.1 Bacteriovoracaceae bacterium
CTGAAATGGCATCCTTGAAGTTACGGATGGCTTTTCCCATGGTGTTCCCAAGTTCCGGTAAACGGCGGGGACCAAAGATGATGAGGATAATCGCTAGAATGATGAGATGCTCGCCTGAAATTCCAAACATGTCGCGGGTATATCGACCCAAACCCTGCAAGTCAATTCCCCGAAGTAGGGTCGGCAACACGTTTCAGTCGCTCGGAAAGGGGATGGCCTGTTCAATCGGGGGATTTATCGGGTTGAGACTCGGACTCTTCGCGCTTTTTCTTTCCCTGTCGCTCGGAGCCTGTCATCCCCGCGGTGGAGGCGGAGTGGCTGGGTCTACTGATCCAATTCAGGATACCGGTGATCAGGGGGAGGGGCTTTACCAAGAGGTCAGTGGGGATGAACCGGAAGTGGGTAAGGGGTATTGGGACAACCTCTACAGTACGGATCAGTATGTCTTCGGACGGGATCCTTCGTCCTTTTTGAGGTCGCATCTCGATGTCATTCCACTCGGTCGAGCACTCGACATAGGGATGGGAGAAGGTCGAAATGCCGTGTTTTTAGCAAAAAAGGGCTTTGAGGTGGAAGGGGTGGATCTCTCAGAGGTTGCTCTTGGAAAGGCCAACCGCCTGGCACGAGATCAGGGGGTGAGGATTCGAACCATTCTGAGCGATGTCGCGCGTTTTCCGATTCGACCAGACGTCTACTCGGTCATTCTAAATATCAATTTTCTGGACCGCAGAATCCTTCCGTCGATCCGAAAGGGTCTAAGAAGGGGGGGCGTGGTGGTGTTCGAAAATGCAACGACAGACCAGCTTCGAAATCCGGGCGGGAAGGACTTGAGAAGAGAATACCTCCTTGAGCCGGGTGAACTCAGGCGCGTATTCGCAGGCTTTGAGATCCTGGTTGATCAGGAGGTGAATGACGGCAAGGAGGCCGTAGCCCGAATGATCGCCAGAAAGCCTCTGAACTGAAGCGCGATTACTGCAGAGTTAATCGATTTGTTTTTTTTGGGGGGGGGGAGCCCGGAAACTGATGCGGGGGGATAGTTTGCACCCGTCTTCGGGCTCCCGTGTGTGAGTCGGAAAATGCGGTGCCTTTCACTTTATTTCCAATTATTCGAAATGAAGGGGGTCCATTAGCTTTACTGATGAACCCCCTCGGTTCCGGATCAAGGTTTACGATTCCAAGCGCTGGACTCATCCTCGATCCAAGTTCCTGTCGGTGAGAGACCTTGGAAGGACCTCGAGAAAGTCTTTCGGACAAGCTCGGGAAGGACCCGGTTGGCACCATTAGTATCAACGATGTCTGCGTAAAGTGCTTCTCGGTCCTGATTTTCGAGTACGATCAAGTCATCGATTTTCTTCATCTCAAGCCGTTTTAACTTCGAGCTATCTTTCAGAAGGATCAGTCCGTCTTTCGTCTCGCCAATGACACCTTTCTGCTTATATTTGTCGAGATCACCGATGCGCGACTTCTGTCGGGCCAATATTTCTTGGGCTCTAGGAGAGTTAACTTTGAAGTCGGCATCAGCCCACGCGGACGGAATGAGCTCAAAACGGGGTGAAAGTCTTGAATGTGGAGTGCCATCGCCCGTTTTTTTCGGAGGAGTTGTCGCTTCTGCGCCCGGTTTTGCAGAGCCTTTCTCCTTCGATTGGTAGAGTTCACGAACGTAATCATCGGCCGCTCTCTGAACGCTACTCTCTGGAAAGTGAACATTCACGGTCACGCAGGCTGAGAGGATTGAGAGCGCAAGGGCAGTGAGGATAGGGGTCTTAAAATTCCGGCGTCGGACAGAGGGCTGATTCATTTTCGTTCCTTTCGTTATCGATGGTTTTTTTGACTTCTTCTGAATCTTCTTCTTTTTCTTGCGATAAGGATGCGATTTGCTCTCCCACCCTTCTTAGGAAGTTACTCATAGCAATGGCATCGATCTGAACGGGATGAGTTTCGCTTCGGATAGGAATCTTAAAACGACTGCTATGCAAAATGAAATGAGTCCCGTTCTCCTCTTTGAGAATAGCATCAGGGGTGTGGGAATTCAGCTCGATGATCCCGTCTTTTGAAGTTGCCGAGATACCCGCGAAATCAATTGCGTAATCTCCAAGCATACGGCTTGGCCAATCGAAGAGTAGCCATTGGGCGACTCCTGGCAAACTCTGAGTGGCGTCACCCATGAGTATTTTTACGGTATTTTGCATTGCTCTTGAGGTGAAGATAGCTTTTCTTGAGCGATCGGGTTTCACATCAAAGTTAAAATGATATCGAGTTGGAAGCCAAGATTGAAGAACGACATCATGGGCATATCCTGTCAATATTCCATCGATTCCGCCGAAGTGGATCCATCGAGCCATTTGGGAGAGATGGAGATTGTCCCAGTCCAAACTGAAATCATATTCTGGAACTGCGCTGTCGAGACGATAGCCACCCAAGTTACTCGCTTCGAGTTTACCACCGAATAGCGCCACAGTGATTTGTCCATCAGGATCAATCTGGGATGGGTTGAGAAACAGGTCGCTTAATTGGATGTCCAATTTCATTTCTGGAATCCAGCGGCGAGGTAAGCAGGCTTTCTCCGAGAGGGGCGACGGACTCCAGGATGCGAGGTTCAAATGGTCGATGAGAATCCAGGGTGCATCGAGTGCATCCGTGGTGCGCTCTGCCGCCTCGTTGGAGCGGGAAATCAAATCAACCGGATTTGGAATTCGTCCATGAAATGAGCCTATTTTGAGAGGGAGTGACGAAATTTCGAGAGGAAAGGGCCCGCTCTCAAGCGCAACCTCAGAGTTCCTTTCGTTAGGTGCGGATTTCCCAAGGTAAATTGAGTGGCGCGGCACTCTCGCCGTGATCCCACGCCACTGAAGCCTCTTTGCCTCAATTTCGACACGGCTCGTATGGAGGGGGACTCGAGAAGCGTCTGTCGAAAAAGGTGCGAGTGGAATCTCGATTTCGATCCCCTGAGCGAGAAGTCGCGAGTTGCTGTCCCGTAGGCTAAGGTCGCGAACCTCGAGCTTTCCTTGAAGTTTGACTAAACCCTCGGCCCCTAGACTTTTTGCGCTTCCGTTTGTGCTGACTCGGCCGCTCCGAATTTCGTAATTTCGCAGCGGGGACATCTCTGGCCAGTCTCCCAATGTGTTTTGGATACTCGCGATCGAAATGGCAGGAATCTCCCAGTTTATCGTATTCTCTTCTGGAAGCCATCCGATGGACAGCCATGGTCTTGGGGAACCGGTAAAATACCAGCTCGATTTGGCGCGGATGAGGAGGTTGGGAGCTTTCCCTTCTGAACTGACCCGAGTTCGAAGATGTCCTGAACTCAGCGGGAGTGACAGGTAGCGATCCTCCCAGAGTAACTCAAGATCCCCACTCTGAAGTTCGATGTCCCAATCCCCCTGAGGCTGAAACTCTGAGAGAGAAAGTGGACCCTCGATATTGACGGTTAAGCTCGCGAGCGAGGCTTCACTGTCGATTTTTTTTCCCTCCTGGTTCTTGGTCCAGTTCATGGAGACCAAGCCGGTCTTCAGGTTGAGCTTTGAGTGCCCCTCCGCTCGCTCATCGGAAAGCTTCCGATCCCTCCACTCCCAGGTCAGCTCGGGGGACCCCATCCGAAGGGTAGGATGCTTCAAGTCGGTGTGGACTTCTGGAATCTGAATCTGCAGGGGTTCGGAACTTTTCAGAACCGGCTCAAACCTAAGACCAATTTCCTCGAGCCGAAAATTGAGTACTTTCCACTTCACTTGCAAGCCAGCTGTCAGATCGAGATTGAAGGGCACTCGTTTCGGTAAAAGGTCCGGATAGCTCGGGAGTCTGCCTTCGAGGTCGCCGTGGGCTGTAAAAAGTGCAGTCCACTTTTCCTTTCCGTCGGGAAGGAGATCCAATTGTCCCTGAAGATTAAGCTTCAACTCTTTCCATCCGAGACGGGTTGATAAATTTGCAATCCTCCCGTCCTTGAAGTGCTTCCATCGGGTGTCGACATCGAATTTTTCGATTTTAAATGGAAGTGAGGGTTGGATCGCTCTGATGACGCGCGCAATCACACGTTTTTGGAGCCAGTGCTCAAACCAAATTTGAAGTCGACCGTCACGATAAAGGATTGCAATTGCGACGGAAAACGCCAAAGTTCCGACGGTGCTCATCAAAAGCGCCGTTCTTGCGAATCTGCGCCGAATTAGGCTCCAAGATCGCACTTGTGCGCGGGCTTCTTTGGTCTGAATCGGTGGTTCGAAACGGGGGGGGATTGAGCTCACTTAGGTAGAGTTTGAGGGGGGTCCGAAATCAACTCAACGAAAACCCTTCAATTCCACGCTGGAAAGTTTTTACAGCAAGCGTTAATACGGTAGACCAACCACATCAAATCGTGAACCTCTTGGGCGGAGGGAAACCTATGCCCAAGTTGATTGCAACATAGGAAACTCGCATGGGTCGAACGAATCGCAAGGTGATGATCGGATTGGCGATCCCAGTTTTGGTTGTTTTGGGGATTCTCGGAGTAATGAATATCCCTACAGCCTCAAATCAGGGGTATGCGCCAGAGCAACCGATCCCGTTCAGTCACAAACTTCACGCAGGAACGAACAAAATTGCGTGCACTTACTGCCACACTTCTGTGGAAAAGTCTGCGCACGCTACCGTTCCGTCCGTGAATGTCTGCATGAACTGTCATACGCTTGTTAAAACCGATAGCCCGTACATCAAGACGATCTGGAAGCACTTTAAAGAAGGTCGCCCGATTGAATGGGTTCGTATCCACGAGCTTCCGGATCATGCTTACTTCAACCATAAACGTCACGTCGCAAAGGGTGTTTCCTGTCAGACCTGCCACGGCGATGTTGCGAACATGGAAAAAGTTTATCAGAAATCGCCGCTCACCATGGGCTGGTGTTTAGACTGCCACCGTGGAAACACGACTCCTAAAGAGGTTCTGGCTCGGGTGTATCCCGATCAGAAAGACCCTCATGGACCCGTGGCGCCACAAAGTTGTTACACCTGTCACAAGTGATCGAATTTCGAATTGCACACCATTCCTCGATTGAATGAGGGAAGAGAGTCAGATCATGTCGAATGCACTTCCTCCGAATTCCTCCTCTATGAACTCCGAGTTCACTCCACCTCGCCACTGGTTAGGTGTCGAAGAGTTGAGCCCGAACTACTGGTCCGATTCCGCGACGATTGAGCGTCGGGGTCAGGAGTTTCACGACAAGCCCGTTTAGACGATCGCTCTGATCGAAAAGATGGATTCCAAAGGAATCGCTCGTCGGGATTTCTTGACGATTATGGGCGCCAGTATGGCTATGACGAGCTTGTCTTGCGCTCGTCGCCCTGTAAACAAGATCATTCCTTACGTGATCAAGCCCGAAGAGATCACTCCAGGGGTGGCTGCTTGGTATGCTTCGACCTTCCCTGAAACAGGTGAAGGGTTGTTGGTCAAAACGCGTGAGTCTCGTCCAATTAAGTTGGAAGGCAATCCGGACCATCCGCTCAATCGGGGCGCTCTTTCTGCGCGGACCCAGGCGTCTTTACTCTCGCTCTATGATCCCGAGCGTTTAACCGGACCGATTACCGGTAAAGCGGGACTGAGCCGAAGCCCAATCAAGTGGGAAGATGCCGATCGCGATATCGCCGCTCTCCTGAAAAACTCAGGGGGCCGCGTCCGTATTCTATCGGGCCAAGTGAATGGAGAGTCGACTCGCCGTCTCGTGCAAGAGTTCCTAACCTCGGTAGGTGCTCCCGCGAGTGCACTCGTCGAGTACGAAGCTTTGGGGCTTGATGAAATTTCCCGAGGCCAAGAAGAGAGTTATGGAACCAGTGCCGTTCCAACCTGGAAGTTCGATTCCGCCGAGCTCGTTGTTTCTCTCGGTGCCGACTTTTTAGGTGTTTGGCCTAATTCGGTTGAGCATTCGGCAGATTGGATCAAGTCCCGCAAATTGAACTCCAGTAAAGCTGCTTCGGCCGAAATGTCGAAGCTGGTTTGCTTCGAGTCGCTGATGACGCTCACCGGTGCAAACGCGGATGAACGCCATCCTGTGCGCGCTGGAGATGAGTTGAAGGTTGGGCTCGCTCTCGCTCACGAGTTAATCGTTCGTCGGAAGCTTTCCCGTTTCTCAACTGATTCAAGTGTAACCTCTGCACTCGCTCCTTTCTCGGTTGAAGCAGTAGCTTCTGCTATGGATTGGGAGGGAGGCGCACAGAAGCTGAAAGCTCTTGCTGAAAAGCTTTGGGCAGCAAAGGGCAAATCGATCGTTGTTGCTGGGAGTATTCAATCAAAAACCCGCGATGCAGTAGCTTTGCAGATTGTAGCAAACTTGCTGAACTCGGCGCTTGAAAATGAGGGCTCGACGATCGATGGCTCGAACCGGGTGTCACCAAGGGCGATTGCTGGTGTCGCAGGGGTAGAAAAGTTAATCTCTGATATTAAAGCCGGTGGGGTTGATGTCCTCGTTATTCATGGGACCAATCCAGTATACTCTCTTCCGGCTGCCCTCGGATTCGAGTCAGCGCTCTCGAAGGTGAAGAGCGTGATTGCCATTGCTGATCGCGACGATGAGACCGCGCATTTGGCACAATGGGTCCTCCCAGAGCATCATTTCCTTGAAAATTGGGGAGATGCTTCGATTCGTAAAGGATTAGTCAGCGTTCAACAGCCTACCATCGGAGCTCTTCACGATACTCGTGCTTTTGAAGATGTTCTAATCGGTTGGTTGCGTGCAGCGGGTTCCAAAGGATCTGGCCTTCTATCCTCCGTTCTTGCTCAAGAGGGTGAGAGCGGGACCTGGCACGGTTATTTGAAAGCAAATTGGAAGGAATCCTTCTACCGTGCAAGCGGTTCCACGGCCGAATTTGAGGCCTTCTGGGAAGGCGTTTTGCGCGACGGCGTACTCAAGTTGGCGTCCTTCAGTGGTGGAGCATCGCCGCGGTCATTCCGCTCGGCCTCTGTCGCAAAACTACCTAAAACTCTTTCAAAGAGTGATGGGGTGACTCTCGCTCTTTACGCTAAGGCATCTCACTACGATGGTCGCCTTGCGAACAACTCTTGGCTTCAAGAGTTACCGGACCCGATTTCGACGGTGACTTGGGACAACTACCTGGTCATGTCCAAGAAAATGGGCGATCAGCTCAACGTAAAAACCGGCGACCGTGTAGATGTGACGGTTGCTGGAAGGACCGTTGATCTTCCGACTTGGATCCAGCCAGGAGTTCACTCCTCAACCGTTGGGATTGCAGTTGGATTTGGCCGTACCGCTGCTGGAAAAGTGGGCAACGGAGTCGGCGTGAACGTTTTCCCATTTGCGGAGACTCACGACGGGCATTTGGTTTTCGCGGGTCAGGCTGTCACCTTGAAGAAGACGGGCGCTGTTTACCGCCTTGCTTATACCCAGTGGCACCACGCTTCGGAAAACCGGCCGGTCATTAACGATATTTCACTCGCTGAGTTCAAGAAAGACCCGGGTTTAAGCAATCATACAGATCCGCATCTTCGTATGGATGTGGTGCCTACCATGTGGACACCGCAGCCCTACACTTCTTACCGTTGGGGAATGGCGATTGACTTGAGCGCTTGCACGGGCTGTGGAGCCTGCGTGATCAGTTGCCAAGCTGAGAACAACATTCCAGTAGTCGGAAGGAATAACGTCCGCGTGAGTCGCGAGATGCACTGGATTCGGATCGACCGATATTACTCTGGATCGGATGAAAATCCGAACGTGGTATTCCAGCCGATGCTTTGTCAGCACTGCGAGAACGCGCCCTGTGAAACGGTGTGTCCTGTTCTGGCAACAGTTCACGACGATGAAGGCTTAAACGAACAGATCTACAACCGTTGCGTTGGAACCCGGTATTGCCAGAACAACTGCCCTTACAAAACGCGCCGTTTCAATTTCTTCGACCACTGGAAGAACTACGAAGGCACAGCGAACTTGGTCTGGAACCCTGATGTCTCGGTTCGAAGCCGCGGCATCATGGAAAAGTGCACTTTCTGTATTCAGCGTATTCGTGATGGTAAAGACCAAGCGAAGGATAAGGGTGAACGCGTTGCTGATGGCGAAATCAAGACAGCGTGTCAGCAGACTTGCCCGACGGATGCGATCGTATTCGGGGATATTAATGACCCGAAAAGCGCAGTGTCGAAGCTTCAAAAAGACGCGCGTGCTTTCCGAGCATTGGAAGTTCTGAACGTGAAACCC
>CANMSW010000094.1 GCA_947500275.1 Bacteriovoracaceae bacterium
CGGCGTTCAAGACTCCCATCAATTCACTCCCAACCGCGCGATATGCACTGGCGCCGAAGTTTCCCTTGAGATCCAATTTCTCAAGGAGCCCATAGGCCGGAAGGTAACTCACCATGGCTGAGAAACTGTTTCCGGTCTCGTTAAAAGCCCCCACTCCCTCGACCCTAAAGTCCATCAAGGAAAACCCTCCTGCCTGAGCGGCAAGGGATCCCATCCCCATCGCAATTTGTGCAAAAAGAACGGTTCGAGTGATCTTCGTCGCTTGGCGGCCGACAGTGTTCCGTTTCATGTCCGATGCTCCTTCGTTTTTTCGTCCCGCTTGGATCGTTCGCCTCAACCAGCAGGCGGAATGAGAAGTAGGTCTGTACAAAGCTTTCGGCAGAAACGACGGCCAACTTGAAAGGAATGAAGAGAAGCATTCCCCACTGTGGGGCGCTAGGAACCCGAAGGGGGGGCAGCGAGCCGTGCTGCGGGTTTCCTCGCGGGAATCTGCGAAGTCGTTCGAGGATTTCTTGGCCCAACTGATCCGCCGCCCTTGCGAAATCAGCCATCTCGACTCGCCAAGATTGTGCTCCGTCCCCCGATTCGGCCCCCGTCCCCCGATTCGGCCCGGATACCCGGACGCCCTGAGCTCACCGCGCCCCCAAAGCCCTCCCGGGACTTGACGGAACGCCTTTATGCCGCGAATCTCCCCTTCATGTTCAAAAGTGCTCTTCGACGACTCCTCGGGGGATTTGCCCTCGCCCTTTCAATCACCCCTTCCGCTCATGCCGGGGTTTTGAACCTACCCAATTTCGTCGAGGTCGGCGCTTGGGGCTTTGCGGTCGAACCCCAAATCACGCTCACCAGCGGAGCAGGCCTCTCCGGAACCGGGAAGTTTACGTACGGACTCAATGAGCTCTCTAATCTCCAGCTGGGTGTCGGAACCGGAAGCGGCCCCAAACAGTTTCATGCCGGCGGGGCGCTCACGTTTGATTTCGTTCCTGACGTGGAAAGCCAGCCCGGCCTCGGCGTGGCGCTCCAAGCCTACTACCAGAAGGGTGCACTCCTGAACCAAGTTGAGCTCACTGCCATCCCCTACCTTCACAAGGAATTTGATACCGGAGCTGGCAAAGTGGACCCTTTTCTTGCTCTGCCGATCGGATTCGGTTTCGAAGTAGGCCAGTCGAGCAATCAATATACACCCATATCACTCGCCTCGGTGGGCGCCACTTTCCGCAGTGACGAAGCCTTCCGATATACAATCGAACTTGGTATTGCGATCAACAATACGGATTCTTACGTCTCAGGTGGAGTGACCTATCGCCACTGAAGCGCGTAACCGAGCAGCTACGGTCGCCCTCGGAGTGACAATCACGCTCACGGCTTTCAAAGTTGCCGTTGGCATTTTGTCGAATTCCGTCGGCGTCCTTTCCGAAGCGATCCACTCCGGCCTGGACTTGGTCTCGGCCGCCGTGGCCTTCTTCACCATTCGTGAAGCTGGCAAACCCGCTGATCACGACCATCCCTACGGCCACGGGCGCATCGAAACCCTTTCAAGCCTGCTTGAAAGCATCCTCCTCATGGTCGCGGCAGGATTCATTCAACTTGAAGCGATCAACCACTTCAGAAATCCCCATGAGATTCGGCACGAGTATTTGGCGATGTTCACCATCTTCGTCTCGATGGTCGTCAGCTACTGGGCCTTCCGTCACAATCACCATGTCGCAAAGGAAACAGAAAGCAGCGCGCTCCACGTCAACGCACTCCATTTCCTGAGTGACGTCGTCGCAAGCGCCGGCGTTTTAGTCGGACTCATACTCATGAAATGGACGGGCTGGGTCTTGATCGACCCGATCATCGCCACCTGCGTAGCCGCTTATATTTTCGCGATATCCGTGAGCCAAGTGAAACGCTCACTTCTGGAACTTGCCGACACCGGCTTACCCGAGCACGAACTGCGCGACATCCGTAACGTCCTTGAGCGCCACCAAGAAAGCGCGATCGAAATGCACGAGCTCCGCACCCGAAAAAGCGGAGCCGAACGGCACGTCGATTTCCATATGGTGGTCTGCGGTCACACTTCGGTGCAGGAGTCGCATTCCTTGTGCGACAAACTCGAAGGCGAGATTCAGGAAATCTTCCCCAGAGCTTCAGTCAATATCCATGTCGAACCCTGTGAACACGAAGGGGTCAACTGCATCGAGAACTGCCCCTTCCGCGATGCTCAAGGCAAACTCCCGAACGAACGAAAACTGAACCCCCCACTCCCGTCGAGACCATGAAAATGTCGTCCACTTCCGCCACCCCCCAATCCTGGGATTTGGCCCCTCAAGATGAACTCTCCAAAATTCAAGGCATCTGCCTCGATATTGACGACACGCTGAGTTCACACGGGAAACTCACAGCGGAAGCCTACTCGGCTCTCTGGCGACTCAAAGCCGCAGGACTCTACGTCGTCCCGATCACGGGACGTCCAGCCGGGTGGTGTGATCATTTCGCGCGCTTCTGGCCGATTGACGCGATTGTCGGTGAAAACGGCGCGTTTACTTTCTTTATGCGCCCCCGAGCCGATGGGCAGGGACTCATCCTTGATCGCCTGAGCACGCCCGGATCCGTTACGAACCCTGCCAAACGCATGCTGAAACTCGAAGAGCTTCGCGCAGCGATTGAAGCCCGCTTTCCTCATGTCCACTTTGCCAGTGACCAGGCTTATCGCGAGCATGATCTTGCTATCGACTTTTGCGAGGACGTCAAACCCTGGCCGCAAGCGGATATCGATTCGCTCGTACAGCTCTGCGAAAACCACGGAGCGCACGCAAAAGTGTCGAGCATCCACGTGAACACCTGGTTTGGAGAGTTCGACAAAGTGAAAGGGTTCAATCACTACTTGAGCACGAACTCGCACCTCCCAGGTAAGGATCATTGGCTTTTCATCGGGGACTCGCCCAATGACGAACCCATGTTCAGCCACTTTCCCCATTCCGTTGGGGTTGCTAATATTCAGAAGTTCATCCAGCGCCTCAAACATCCGCCCAAATGGATTACGTCAGCCGAAAGCGGACAAGGCTTTGTTGAAATGACCGAACGCGTACTGGCTACGCGCAACGCGCACTCGAAAGGAACGCAGCCATGAAAGGCTCATTTTTCCGGGATAATCTCGAATACCGCATTGATATTTCTGGCGAAGCTTGGCTCCAAGACTCGAAAATCTTGGGGACACTCCAAGTGCGAAATCATGGAAAAACACCCTGGACGGGCCTCGAAACCGTGCGCGCCCGTCTCACGCTTGGAAACGAGCGAAAGGTCAAAGCCAAGACCGATGACGCATTTATCGAGATCGCATCCAGCGGCGAACTCGTGCCAGCGGGTACCCTACTCGCCCCGAGTGCCTCGACGGATCCCCTCCCTTGGTCGTTTGATTTACCAGCCGCAAGCCGCATCACGGACACCACCAAAAGCCTCTACTTGACCTACGGTGCCGCAGAACTCAATCAACCTGGAGCATTCGGCGCGCTCCAACTCCGCATCAACCCCCACCCTTGGATCGAGGACCTCTGCTCGGTCATTGAGACGAACTTCAGATTCCCTCGGAAAAAGGTTTCTTCCGGGGACGACAAGTCGGGCGCAGTCGAAGTCAAATTCGACCCGCCGGATGCAAAAGCCTATTCCATGCTCGAGCAATTAGTGGCGGAATTTAAAATCGTCCATCCCAAAGATGCGCCCGCGCCACTCGAGATTGAGTGCACATTCACTTTCAATATCAAGGAAGTCGACGCCATGAAGGCCGGGCTTGCCCTCAAGAAATCCAAACGCACTCTCTCGCGCATTCTCCTTCCGAGCGAAGTCATCCTAAAACTCAACAACCGCGTTCGAAGAGATGTTTTTGAAAAAGTCTTTGGCGAAGTCCTCAAAGAAGGCACCGGCGGAAGCGCTCTCTAAAAATCTGAAACGACGAGGCCCCTGACCATGAAAACTCAACTCATTCCCGGCGTCTGCGAGATCACTCAGTGCGGACTACCGCGTGCAGGAAAGCGACTTCTGATCGAGATTCCCCATGGCGCAACGGAACGTTCCCATTTCGATGCGCTCGCCTCACGTCTTTCAGGCGTCTATCCTGCCGGGCTCGAGAAGTTTTTCCACGTCAACACGGACGTCGCAGCACCTGAACTCGCGAGCGCAATCGCAAGCTCACCCGCTTTAGAGGGAGTTCAGGTTACGATCGTCCGATCGCTGATTCCCCGGACGTTCATCGACTGCAACCGAGTCACGAACGCTTCTCCCGAACTCTATCGCCAAGGAAAAGTCACGCCTGCGACTGCTGATTACGTCCAGCACCCAAGTGATATTGAGCTTGTGCACGGACTTCTCCAGCAGTACGAGAAGCTCACAAACGAGGCCTACCATGCTACCTGCGGCGAAGGGGGCGTAGCCCTGATGCTGCATACGTACGCCCCAAGAACCGTCCCCATTCAGTCGGTTGGAAATGATATTATCGACCAACTGGAATTTCACTACGCGCCCGAGCGGATCGAGGCCTGTGACCTCAGACCTGAAGTCGACTTCATCCACAAAACTCAAGACGGCATAGAGCTCGTGAATCCAGTCGCGATGAAAAGTCTCAGCACAGAAATCGAGTCGCAAGGGTACTCGGTATCCGACGGAGTGAGCTACCCACTCCACCCTTCAACTGCTGCTTATCACCACGCACTCCGATACAAAGGCCAGACCCTTTGCGTGGAGGTCCGGAGGGACCTCCTTGTTCACGAGTGGCGACCGTTTGAACAGATGGAGCCTAGCCCCGAGCGTCTCGCTCCATTAGCAGGTGCTTTTGCCCGGGGTCTCGCTCAGTGGCTGGAGTTGAATTGACGAATCACTGACAAGCGGGAATGGTGAACGAGAACTCACAGAACTCCTCGTCGCCATTCCAACGGCTCACTCCGACCTGCCAAGTTGTGGGAAGAGTCGTCCGTTTACGCTCCCAAGTACATCCCTCATCAGACCGATTATCGACACAGACCCAGCGGGATCCGGTTATCGGGGTGGTAATCCGAACTTCTGAGCAGCGACCGGTTTCATCATTCTCTTCGCCGCACTCAAGGAGTCTTCAGCTTCTGACTCTCCACGAACTCACGCAAATCCGGGGGAAGATCGGTGACAAAAGTCATCCGCTTTTTCGTCGTCGGGTGCTCGAAACTGAGGCCCGCCGAATGCAACGCATGCCGAGGTAATATCAAATGCGCCATGGCCTCCGCACTCAGATTTCGGCGCTCATAGAAACGGATCGCCTCGGTTTCAGGAATTCCGTAGAGCTTATCGCCGACGATCGGATGGCCCGCGTGGGCTAAGTGGACCCGGATCTGATGCTGACGGCCCGTTTTAGGGAAACATTCCACGAGAGAGAAATCACCTGCCACTTCGAGGCGCTGAAACCCTGTGAAAGCAGTCTGCGCTTCAGGCTCCTCGATCGTGCCAACGCGCATTTTCAAACTAATCAAGGATCGATCATCCCGGAGCATAGGAGCGTCCACTTCGAAAGCTTCAGGCACGACCCCTTTAACAACTGCAAAATAGCGCTTCGAAGTCGTGCGATCGGCAAACTGCTTCGTCAAATGTGCGCAAGACTCTTTATTTTTCGCCAGCACCAAGATCCCACTCGTCTCTTTGTCGATCCGATGCACCAGGAAGTACTCGCGCTCCATTTTCAACGGATCCTGATGACCCTGAGTCTTCAAGTGGACGAGCAAAGTATTGAAAAAGTAGCTTCCGGCGGGGTGAACGGGCAAGTTGGCTGGCTTTTCAATGACGAAGATCGAATCATCTTCATAGATGACACGGTAATTGAAGTTCACTTCAGGCTCAGGCTTCCGTTCGCTGAGCACCATCACGCGATCTCCGTTGAACACCTGCGCACTCGGCTTTAATCGCCCGAGATGAAGATGGGGGGACTGCTCACGTTTAATGGATATGGCTCCGGTTTCGATCGCTTTCTGAATCGATTCACGAGAGCGCTTTCGATATCGGTCTTTTAGGAAGTGATCGAGCCTCCAACCGTCCTCCCCCGCACCCACTTCGTGGGTAACCAGGTACTCATTCTCGGAGAACTCTTCCTGTTTATTACTCTGCTGGGGCTCGGGGTCCCGGCGCGAAAGAGGACGAGTAATTCCAGGACGACGCGAGGGCACTACCGCGGGTGCGCGGGGCACAGGTCTCGGAGATTGTGATTCTTTCGGAGGCGTCGTCAAAACCGCCATTTAAAAACCATCCTCATTTCACTCTTGGGCAATCCGTCCACCTAAGCGCATCTGACCACGACGGGTAAAACCTGCAATAGCAATTTCACGCCGGTGGCTTGCTAGTTGAGCAGCTCGGACGTTTTTCAACCCCATCGCTTTTACGTGCGCAATCATATGGGGGATCTCACGCGCATATTTCCAATCGTTCAACTTCACAGTCAGCAGTACGCCGAGCAAAGCCGGCCCTGCGCGTGAAACCAAACGGTCGACTGCAAACAAAGAGACATCGGGCTTCACGTTCATATCGAGCAGAATCCAGTGGATCTCCTCCGGGAGGCGTTCACGTCGAACCGCGTTCGCAGCTTCCGCGATATGTTTAAAACGGGGGTTACCTAAGCAAACCGGATCCATCTTGGCAGGATCAATTCCGATGACCGAGAGCCCGCGCTCAAGCATCGCATAACTCACACCACCAGGCGCACTCCCGACCTCAAGGGCCCTATCACCTGCGCGAAGCGGCGAACCGGTCCAATGCATCATTTCTTCGAGTTTTAACCAGGCGCGGGACGGGGCAAGTTCAGGGAGCTCTAACGGGGGGCGTCCCCCTGGAAAAGCCGAGTGAGCCCGAGTGTGAACATGCCAACCCCACCAAATTTCGGCGGGATGATCCGGCCCTTCGCGTTCGATCAGAACGGCGTCGAAAACAAGATCCCCTTCACGGGCCTGCGATCCCTCGAGAAAAACCCCGGGAAAGTCGCGCCTGAGCCGAGCCTCCAAAGCTTCGGCCGCCGGGCCCTGTTCAAAATCAGGCGGCTCGTCGCCGGGCAAATGCTGGTCCCTCTCCCAAACATGGAGCCTGAGCCCTCCGTTCGCCCGAGCATGGAGTCCTTGAACGAGCGGAGCTACTTCGGCTCCTTTTCCTAAGGAGACGCCCCAAGCTCTCGCGAAAACACTTCCCGGCGCCCAGGTCCCGTCGGCTTCGCCCTCGAGGAGCTTAAAAGTCACGAAACCGGGACGAGAAAAAGAAAAGCGAAGCCCGGGCGCAATTCGGGCCATTTCCTCTTTTAAGGCTTTCTCGGCACCGACTTGGCAGACGGTGAAATAAAATGGGGATGTGATCACGAAGGGGTCCTTACTGGTGCGGTGCCCCATTTGTCACGCATGAACTGGCCAACCAGGCCGCACCTGATCGATGGTCCACACGCCGGCCCTTCTCGCAGGGAGCGACGCGTGGGCCATGCTCAATTCAATATTTGGTCTTCATCAAGAAATTCACGACTTCCCGCGCGCAATGCTCACAGTAGCCCAAATTCTTCGTCATGTTCGCAATCGTCTTTACTGCCAGTTGATGGCCTTCTTCATCGATCGAAGGATCGTCGGTTCCATGGAGCTTGAGCGCATTGTGCATCTTCGTAACCAGCCCTTTTTGGGTCTCGAAGTAATGCTTTTCCAGGCGCTGGAAGTATTCCGGGAAAATTTTTGAATAGATCACGGCCTGCCCCGGATGATCCAACGACCAAGCGCCCACTTGGGAGATGATATTCAGTCGAAAAGCTTCCTTATCAGCCGTGGCCGAAGGAGCTTCGACGATTTTCTCGAACTCCTCGACCAGAGCGAGATCCGGATCTTCGAGCCGTCCCGTAATCGAGTTTTTTACTTTCTCTTTTTTCAAGACGAGCGAGACTTGCTGAACGTACTTCCGTAGGAAATCCTCCCACTGCTTCACGTCATACAAGCCAATCGAATCCCGCACTTCTCGGTCGATCCGATTCATGTACTCTTTGCGAACGACTGAAATGAATTCCACGTTGTCGTGGTATCCATCTTTGACATCTTGTTTCAGGAACTCGTACTCGCTTGTGCGTTTCACAAGCTCCTCGAGCTCACGCAGAACGGAGAGCGGCGAAAGGCAATGAAACTCGGGGTTCTGAGCTGAATTGTGAAGGACCGAC
>CANMSW010000095.1 GCA_947500275.1 Bacteriovoracaceae bacterium
AATCGGCGCATTGTGATTGAGGCTCTGCAGCGGGTTTGGAGTTTTCGGTTTCAAGCGTCAGAGTTTCGACGGAAGGAATTACCTTCTTTCACTCCAACGACATGAGTTTCTGCCTCGGATCCATTTCGCCTTGACTGGCGTTTCTTGACACCCTGTTCCCCGGTTCCTTAGGATAGAAGCTCAGTGATGCATTGAGTTGACATCGTTCTCGAGCCGGGATGGGTGAATATGGATCAGTTCCGAGGAAAAATACGAGTCTTGAGTTGGGGCGCGGCTTTAAGCTGGGTATCCCTGATCCATTTTTCCAGCAGCACAGCTCTTACCGCGGAAAGTCCTATTCCCAAGATTACGTCCGTTCTTCTGGTGGATAAGAAGACCAACCAGCTTCACGTTGCGGATTATGACTCCGGAAAGTATCAGATTCGAAAAACATATCACGCAACTCTTGGTAAGGTGAAGGGTGACAAGGAAGAGGAGGGGGATTTGAAGACCCCTGAGGGTATTTATACCTTCAAGGCGAGGCTAACACCGCCTTCTTTAAAGCCGAAGTTCGGTTCGATGGCTTTTTACGTGAATTATCCGAACACTTACGATGAGCTCGCCGGTCGTACTGGTTTTGATATTATGCTGCATGCGACGAACGAGCCCGATCGGCTGAAGCAGGACTACGATAGCGAAGGTTGTGTAGTCGTTCGGAATGAAGAGATTCAGGAAATTCAGAAGTCGATTCGAGTTGGCTTGACTCCGATCATGATTTTCCCTGAGTTGACTGACGACTTTATGCACCCAGGGGATGGCTCCGCATTGAAATCCTTTTTTGAGAATTGGGTGAATTCTTGGGAGCATAAAGACATTGAAGGATATATCAATGGGTACCATTCCGGCTTTACTGCTCGTGGAATGGATCGAAGCCATTGGCGCAAGTACAAGGCTTCCTTGAATGATCGGTACGCGACCATCGAGGTTCGCCCTGAAGATGTTCGTTATTATCGTCATCCTAAGTATTCGATGGTAACTTTTACCCAGAACTACCGTTCGACCTTAAAGACAGGTGGAGTCGGGCATCGCTCGCGGGGGACGAAAATCCTCTTTATTGCTGAAGAGGCGGGAGCGCCCCGGATCATTGCTGAGTCGTATACTGAGCTCATGTGGTGAGGGCGTCTGAGAAACGCGCGCGCCGATTGACTTCGATTCTGAGAGCCGGTTAAGGCTACTCTCCTCTATGAAATCTTGGATTCCTCAAGTTGACACTGTAGTGGTCGGCGCAGGCCTTCTTGGCAGCTCGGTCGCAATGCATCTCGCTCAAAAAGGCATGGTTGGCTCAGATGGGGTTCGAGTGGTCGACTTTGATCTTGAGGGAACCCTGAGCTCGAGTGAGCTGAATGCCGGGGGGGTTCGGGCCACTTGGGTTCAACCCATCAATATTGAGCTCTCCAAGGACTCGATTGAGTACTTCGCCACGCACGCTGAGGATGTCGGATATCGGGCGTGTGGCTATCTTTGGCTGCACCCTGAAGATCGGCTTCCGGCAGCTATGAAGGCTCGTGAGAGGCAGATGGCGGCGGGATGGCCGGTGGAAGCCTGGGGTATCTCTGAATTACAGCGGCGTGTTCCTTTCTTGGATAAAACGGATGGAATCGCTGGTGCGCTGTTTGCCCCCCGAGATGGTTTGGTGAATTCAAACCTTCTTAAAAATCATTTTCGAACGCGCGCTCGGGCAGCAGGAGTACTTTTTGAGGATCGAATGAGGCTCCGGAAAGCTGAGTTGGAGCAAACAGGAAGTGTTCTTCTCGAGTTCGAGCGCTTTGAGCGAGCTCTGACATCGGAGGAAAAGATCGAGGAGTTGTCTGGCAGAGTCTCCGGAGCACCTCGACGAGTGGAGAAGATTCGAGCCAAGAGAGTCGTGAACTGCGCCGGTCCTTGGGCTTCAGAGATTGCCAAAATCCTCCATTATCCTTGTGCCTCTGTGCCGGTTCGCCGTCAGATTTCACTCTTTGATTGTCGGGATGTCGATCTGACTCCCTACGGCATGATTGTCGACACGAGTGGGGTCTATTTTCATCCTGAGGCGACGAATGGGTTAGCCGGCTTTGCAACGCCAGGCGAGCCAGCAGGCGTGAACTATGAGTACGACGGTGAAGATTTCTTCATGGAGCGAATCTGGCCGGCGCTTTATGAGCGTTCGACTGCGTTTGAGCGCCTCCGGCATGTGACCGGCTGGGCAGGTCTTTACGAGGTTTCGCCCGACGAGTCCGCTATTCTGGGTAAAGTCCAGGTGGGGGATGCGGGCGCTCATGGGAGCGTTTACGAGGCCCATTCCTTCTCCGGGCACGGTGCAATGCACTCTTATGCTGCGGGCCGGTCCTTGGCTGAGCTGCTTTTGGGTGGGCGTTTTGAGACGATCGACGTTTCACTTCTCAGTGGCCGCCGATTTGTTGATGGAAGACTCCTTCATGAGGGGCTTGTAATCTGACCTCATGGGTCAAGCTGATACCCCGAACGCCCAAGCCTCGAATCGGACTAGACTGCCTAATATCTTTACAGCCGGGGTGGATTTTTCAGGATGGGGGCCGTCGGGGCCCCCTGGTTGATCATTCGGCGGCTCGCTGAGCCTGGCATTGACCTTGCTGATTCGGGGCGCCAGGAGGATTCTCCGATGATTGAATTAGCTGCTCTTTATGGTCTTGCTGTTCTTGTTTGTGTCGTAGTTTTCGGACTGACCTAAATTAAGATAACCTTTGAGCATGGATCAAGCTCATGACCGTGCTCAAAGGTGGAAAGCCCCTCGCTTCGGTGCGCGTCTTCCAGACGTGTTGCTCAAGGACTCTTTGAATCCGGTCTCCTTTCAGAAAACTCGGCAGCTCCTGCAGGATTTGGTCACTGAAGGCGTAGCCCCGGGAGGAGTTGTAGGGGTTTGGCGCGCAAGTGATCCGGGCGTGATGCTTCTTCAAGCCGAAGGACATCGTCGCATTCGACCCAGTGAGCAATCTCTCGAGGTTGATACCGTTTTCGATATAGCATCAGTCACCAAGGTTTTTGCGACGGCGTCGCTAGCTGCTACTCTTGTGGAGAGGCGTTGGATTCGCTGGGAATCGCCGCTCGCAGCCTACCTGCCCGAATATCCGTATAAAGATATCAAACTCAGAGACTTGCTCTCGCATACCGCAGGCCTTCCAGCTTGGGCGCCGCTTTGGCAAAGTCTGAGAGAGCGACTCCATGCGACGGACGGCGGGGAGATCGCCCGTATCCCTGTTCTGGCGCGCCAGAGAGAAATGCGGCGACTGATTGAAGCTATCGTTCCCGAAGCACAGCCCGGAGAGCGGATGGTCTATTCTGATATCTGTTTTTTACTCTTAGGTTTCGCGCTCGAGGAAGCCAGTGGAATGCCTTTCGAGGATGCCGTACGCCGCCTGGTCTGGGAACCCATGGGAATCCGGGGCGCCTTCTTTCGGAAGGTGAGCTTGGGAGTCATAGAGGGGCAAAATCCGGATGTAGCTGCCACTGAGGATTGTCCCTGGAGAGGTGGGGTTCTTCAGGGTCAAGTTCATGACGACAACTGCTGGGCGATGGGCGGGGTTGCAGGTCACGCAGGCGCTTTTGCGCGCGCTGAAGACCTGCTTCGCTTTGGAGCGTCATGGTTGAGTCATTTCTATTCCGATGAAACCCGCCGCGACGCTTGGAGCCGCGTTCTCTCGCCCGCAGGATGTTCCCGAACCCTTGGCTGGGATACCCCCTCTGGTGAGGAAACGTCGGCAGGTCGATACTTTTCAAAAGATTCAGTTGGTCACTTGGGTTTTACGGGGACATCTCTTTGGATTGATCCTGTACGCGGCTGGGTGGTTACTCTGTTAACCAATCGGGTCCATTTTGGGCGTGAAAATCAGAAAATCCGTGGATTTCGTCATCGCTTCCACACGCAGTTAGCAGAAGAACTGTTGAAGCTGGATGCAGTCTCTTCCTATTGAGTTCTTGAATGCCTAGATGAGTAGGATACGCTTTAGGTATGAATCCTGCTCTCCCGCGTTTTGAAGATCTTCGACATGTTCATATCATCGGGGTTTGTGGAACCCTGATGGGTTCGTTTGCAGCTTTTTTGAAACGATCCGGCTTAAGGGTTACTGGAAGTGATCAAAATGTTTACCCGCCCATGAGCGATGTCCTCGCAAAAGAAGGGGTTGAGCTCCTTCAAGGTTATCAGGCTGAACATGTGCAATCAGGAGGGAGTCGCCCGGACCTCATTGTGATTGGTAATGTGATTTCTGCTTCGAATCCTGAGGCGTGTGCGGCACTCTCGTCAGGCATTCCCTGTACTTCGTTGCCGGAGGCGATGGAGTCTTTGATGCTCCAGAATACCCGAAATCTGGTAGTAGCGGGCACCCATGGAAAGACCACCACTGCGAGTTTACTTGCGCATATTCTCCAGTCTTGTGGGAAGGCTCCGAACTGGTTCATCGGTGGAGTCTCTAAGGATTTGCCTCACAGTTTTCAGGTTTCATCCTTGAGTGCCGGTGTTCCGTTCGTGCTCGAGGGGGATGAGTACGATACGGCCTATTGGGACAAGGTGCCTAAGTTTAACCACTATTTGCCAGACGACGTCATTCTGACTTCCGTCGAGTTTGATCACGCTGATATTTATGCGGATCTTGCTGCGGTTGAGAAAGCCTTTCACGGACTCATAACTCGTATCCGACGTGGAGGCCGGTTAATCGCGTGCGTTGATTATCCATCAGTGCGTTCGCTGTTAGGATTGACGGGATTCTCGGCGTTGACCTACTCCGCTTTTGAGCCAGGAACTGCACAAAATGCCCGGTTTTTGGTCAGTAATCTTCGGACTGATGCGGGTGTGATGTCATTTGATATTTTTGATTCAGGAGACAAGGTGGAGACCCTTTCTCTTGCTGTCCCCGGTCGCCATAATGCATTGAATGCGCTTGCGGTCTGGATTGAGTGTCGTGAGCTAGGGCTAGATAAAGATCAAGTTCGAGCAGCGTTCGCATCATTCCAGGGCGTTAAGCGGCGCCAAGAGGAGCGCGGAGAAGTGAAGGGGGTTCTCGTAATTGATGACTTTGCTCACCATCCAACTGCAGTGCGTGAAACCTTGATCGCGCTGAAAGCAAAGTACGCTACTAGACGACTTATCGCTGTTTTCGAACCAAGAAGTGCAACGTCGAGACGGAAAGTTTTCCAGAAGGACTATGTACAGGCTTTCCAAGTAGCGGATCGAACCTTTATCTGTCGCCCTTTTGATCAGTCGAAAATCTCTACCGAAGACCAATTTTCTAGTGAACAGTTGGTTGAGGATATAAGTCTGCAAGGCCGTCCCGCTATGCTCATGGAGAATCCGGAGTTAGGCGTTATTCAAGTTACTGCACAGTCCGAGCCTGGGGATCTGATCGCTGTATTATCGAATGGCGGCTTCGGTGGCTTTATTCCGAAGTTACTTGAAGCGTTGGCAATGAAATAAAGCGCCTAGCGTTTCCAGGGGGAAAGCTGGCCTCGGACGTCGCGAACCACCGTGATCAGATCTTCCTGAGATTGAGCGGTTGCACTGTCTGAACGAGTGACTCGATATCGACCTTCCGGGAGCTGATAGAGGATTTCCTCGCGGTCGATTCGCCCCTTATGAATGAGTTCGTTTTTTTCGACTGAATAAATGGAGATTTCGCCTCCATTGGGTTCACGTACCTCAAGTGGAGCATGACCGCGACTTCCATCCGGCTTGAGTTCGAAATCGACCATTCCGTCTCTCGATTGGAGATTGGCGAGATTGAATTGTTTTTCGTCAACTGTCCATCCGTCTCTGACGATCTGGATGGTATAGGCGGGGCTCACGGCTACACCGCCGATGAATTTACCGTTCCCGACGGTGTTTCCGTTCACGATAATTTGTGTGCCGCTTCCATTCGGGAATCCATTAATCCTTAGTCCGATTTGTCCGCTGGGAATTTCTTTAGTGTCGTTCTTTGTCGAGTCTTGTGTGGAAGTTATATTGTTTGACTCGGATCCTGAGGGAATACGGTTTGGATCAGTGGCTTCTGGAGTTCCCTGAGTTGAAGCTTGAGAAGATTGCCAGATGACGGGTCTCGAAGTGATCTCATTGCGTGCAAAGGTCCAACTAGTGGTGAATTGACCTTGGGTTCCGACCACCCGAATCTCGACCCGTTTTCCGGCTGGAATGCCTTGAGCGGAGTAGGGGAGCTGACTTCCAGGTGGAACGGTGAGGGCTTCACCGTCGACGAAGAGCTGCTGAATATCACCTTGTCCGTCGAGCTGGAGAGTGGCTTCACCATTCTCGAAAAGGCTCTCTGTAAGACTTGAAATGATCGGGATATGGGCGATTTTTAGGCTTGAGATAACAAATATACCTAGAAGTGCAGCGACGGCAGGAAGTAAAAATTTCTTACCGGAAATACGTTGCCCGAGCGATCCAGTTTGACCTCGGTTGGCTGAATAAGGAGTGTTGCTCGTGGTACTGCTTTTTGAACGAGCAGACGTTACTGGGGTGAGTGAAGTGCTTCGCGCCTGGGGGCTGACTTCCCGAGTTGAACGTTGTGTGACCGGTCTTCTTGGATTGTTTTCGAGCTCGAGCTTAAAAGGTGACTCGGTCGTGGGTGCTTCGAAAACTTGGTTCGATACCCGTGTAGGGCGTGGCGCGTTCGCCTTTCCAGCTGCCTGAGGCGCACGAGACGGAGGAGTCTCTTTTGGTTGGTTTCGGATCAAGGATTCTGCGCGTTCATTGAGAGCTTTGAGCTTCCGATTGTCTTCGTCGATTAAGTCACTAAAATGCTTTCGAATCTCTGTCGAGATCTCCGAAGCATGGAAAGACGGATCATTATCCAAGATGAATCGATGGAGGTCCCTCTGGAGTTCGCTCAGGCGTTGATAGCGGTGATCTCGGTTTCTCTGGAGGCTCTTGAGAACGATATTATCGAGCGCCTTGGGTATCTTTGGGTTTTCTGATGAGGGTGCCTTCACATACGAGTTGCAAGCTTCGATCTGCTTGATAATCGCTATGTCACTATCTCCGAAGAAGAGCTTCTTCGTGGTTAAGAGTTCCCAGAGAACGATCCCTAGGGCAAAGAGATCGCTCCGGCCGTCGAGCTCTTCGCCCGTAATTTGCTCGGGCGAAAAGTAGCTAGGCTTTCCCTTAATAACCCCGGTGCGGGTATGTTCGGTGTTGGTAGTAGCTTTTGCGATTCCGAAGTCGATGAGCTTCACCGTTCCATCATAAGAGACCATGATGTTTTGCGGGCTAATGTCTCTATGGACAAGATTCAGTGGCACCCCTGTGAGTGGATCTCTGAACTCATGGGCATAGGAGAGAGCCTGAGCTGCTTGTTCGATTATATAGGCTGCATGGATGACGCTCAGTTGTTGCTGTTGTTCGCCTATACGCGAGAGGATTTGACGAAGGTTTCTGCCATTGACGAGCTCCATGGCAATGAAGGGCTGTCCTGTCTCTTCTCCCACGTCGAAGACCTGTACGATGTTGGGATGATTCAGAGCCATTGAAGTCTTGGTCTCAGATTTGAACATTTGGATGAATTCGGAGTTCGCGTCGTAACCTGCCTGAATCCGTTTGATGACGATGATTCGCGATGCGCCGTCAGGAGTGGCAAGCCTTGCCCGGAAAATATCTGCGAAACCACCCTGCGCTAGGTGATCGAGAAGGAAGTACTTTCCGAATTTCTTCAAGACTTCACTCATGGTTTCCTTGTTTCCCTAATCAGCTTGCCTTGGTTGCATTGACCGCCAATCGCGACGGAGTCGTGACTAGCAGGGTGTCTCTCTAGGTTTGATCGGAAACCTGATGAGGCGACTTGAGTGAATTGACCTGAGTGCGGTTGGAGGCAATTTTATTTAGCGTTTTTGAAGCTCGACATCGCACTTTGGCGAGTTTGGTGCCCGAGAAGATTTGTGTTCAAAGTGTCAGTATTTTGGCAGTCTATGCGATGTTTTAATCTCTAGGGTTGATTTGAGAAAGTAGCTTCATGAGTTCGCTGATGG
>CANMSW010000096.1 GCA_947500275.1 Bacteriovoracaceae bacterium
CCAATCCACTTCTGCAAAAAAAGACTCCCCCGACGAACCTGCACGGCAGCAAAGAAGAATGCCCCTAGCCATGGGGTCATCTCCCCCGACTTTCTCAAACCGGCTCTCGAGTAGGGTTCGTAATGCATTGATCGAATTCAACGCTGGAACTTCCAAACGAACGCCAAATCGCTCAGATTGATCAAGGATCTGGAGGGATCCTCCATGAGCCACGAGGATCGATTGCGCAATCACTTGATCGGCCCCCATGGAAGCGCCATCAGGTCGGGCCAAGAAATCACTTTCATCGAGGAGAACCCCCGAGAAGGCCGATCCTGGCGACAGAACGCCCCCCCCAAAGGCCGCCTGCGAGCTTCTCCAATTCGAGATCCAATCTTCAACCGCCTTTTCCATCCCAGACTGCCGCCGAAGAGATATCAAAATCTGAACAATGGACGAGTCAACTCGAATCTCAATTTCAAGACTGTCCCGGGAAACGCCGAACTTCTCCTCAAACGAGCTTAAGACCTGACTCAAAACCATTTCCATTTTTTTAGGATCAATGAGGACGAGTCGATTTGATCCGCGACCAAGTGTGCTCTTCAACGCTAAACCAGAACAGCGCTCCTCAAGAAAGCGGACGAGATCCATTTCCTCAACCGAAAGCTTCACCCCACCCGAATGAAGAGCCGATATCTCACGAAGAGCATAGAGGGTCTGTTGCATTCTCTCGATGCCGCGCTTCAACATCGAAAAACCCGGATGTGACTTTAAATCATTCCAACGTGGATCCGCTGAAAACTCTAACTCCAAAAGTGAAAAACCATTTTGGATTCCAAAAAACGGGGTTCTTAACTCGTGAGATACCAACGAAACCAAGTTGGACTCGAAGCGCGATAGAAGCTTCTTTTCGTGTTCCGTTAATGCGCCACGCGGCTCATGGCCCACTGAGAAAAACTCACTCGCCACTTCCGCGAGTGCAGGCGACGACAAGCTCGCGTCGACATACGGCGTCGACTGATTCGGTCCAGGACGAATGACTTTCGGTCGATTCGCGCCAGTCGAAGACTTAGGTGTTTTTTTCGCCCGCTTTTTCGGGCCGGATTCGGAATTTGACAAGCCAGCCTTCCTCAAGCGGATCGTCGGTCACCCGTTCGGGCTCACGCTCCGCACGTTCATTGATTTCCTCTACTTGACCTGCAAAGGGAGCGAGCACTTCTAGTTTTCCACTCACTCCATCGATTTCGACTAACAAATCACCCTGCTCAACTCGCTCACCTTCAACCGGAAACGCAATGGACTCGAGTTCGCCTAACTCCTCGACTCCAGCGCTGGTGAGCCCAACCCAGAGCACCCCTTCCCTCGATTGCGCCCAAACGCGCCCTTGCTGATACTCTCGAGACTGAACAGGATCGGTCGTTCCATGAAGCTGCATACCCCCCACTCTGACATGAAAACTCAGCGACGGATACTGCGGCTACCTCTTCCCACCCCGAATCTTCAGGAGCAGGTGCTCTCCTCAGAGCTCGCTCAACGAGCTGGGGCGCACAATCCGCCGTCCAATTTCAACGCCGGCCTGCGCTAACATTGGGGAAAGCGACCTAAAAATCGTTGCATCCCAGCCACACTGAGGATAACTGAAAGAGGCTTCAGAAAAGGGTGCGGGGCATTAGCTCAGTTGGTAGAGCACCACAATGGCATTGTGGGGGTCAGCGGTTCAAATCCGCTATGCTCCACCATTTTCGAAGCTCATCTCTCGATCTGAACAGGCAGCGATTCTTCTCGTTGCCTCTGAGTCAAAAACTACTCCGATGCCCATCGCTGGATCTGCAAGAGATCCAGTCCTAATGACGTGACCCTCACCTTTTTCCGCCTGCCGGTGCTTCCCCGCAAAAGCTCAATTGAGATCGACTCCCCATTGGAAATCTCACTGAGACTGCGCTTCAGAAAACGGAGAACTTCATCGTTTGCCGCTCCCTCAATAGGGGCTGCTGCTACTCGAAGCTTGAGGGCGGGTCCTTCCGGAAGGTCGTGAATTTCGGCCTTTTCAGACTTATGAGCCTTCGGCTGAACCCAAAGCGCCAAGATCCAAACACCGGCTTTTCCCTTCTCCTCACGAATCCAGTCTCGCATCTCAACCTCCTCTAACTTCACATGTTCTCCACGACTGCCAGAAACTAATGGTTCAACTTCGGAGCAAACTCTTCCGAACAAAACAGGAGCGTGTCCGGATGGACTAACAGGAGCGTCATGCCATCTTTGATCGACAATGAAATCCTCCAGATTTTCTTCGAAGAAGGACGTCAAACTCTCGACGAACTCGAGACGGGAATCCTTTCTCTCGACAGTGGATCCATTCCTCAAGACTCACTTCAAAGCAAACTCGATGAGATGTTTCGTCACGCGCACAATTTCAAGGGCTCCTCAGCAGCAGTAGGGTTCGAGCAGCTCACCCATCTCGCGCACGCCATAGAAGATCTCCTCACACTCATCAAGTCAGGTCATATTGAACCCAATCAGCCGCACTGTTCCGCAATCTTACGCTCGATCGATGCTTTGCGTAAAATTCTCATCGGCTTAAGCACAGACTCAACCTACCAAGCGCCAATTGACCATCATATCGCCGAGCTGAGAGCAGCGATCACGGACAACTCAATCTCTCCAGGGTCGACCTCAAAAGAACATTTGACCTCCGACAATCCACCTCCCACCCAAAAAGTGGAAGCGAAAGTGAAGACCCCTTCTGAGAAGTCAGACAATCCAAAGTCAGCAGAAGACAAGTCGATCCGTGTCAACACTATCAAGTTGGATGGACTCCTTAATCTGATTGGGGAGCTCGTCGTCAATCAGAGCATGATGATCAGCCACAGGGTTAACTCCACAACGGGAAGCGACCATGCCGTCCAAACACTCGCGTATATCGAAAAGATTGTCTTGGAGCTCCAATCCCTCGCGATGACGCTTAGAATGGTCCCCATAAAACCCTTATTTCAAAAGATGAGCCGAATCGTCCGTGATGTATCCGTTCAATTGAGCAAAGAAGTCGCATTCCAAACTGAAGGCGACCATGTCGAACTCGATAAAATCGTACTCGACCGAGTCACCGATCCACTCACTCACCTCATTCGAAACGCCATTGATCACGGACTTGAAACTCCATCCGACCGATCTGCTGCCGGAAAAAATACCACCGGTGTGGTAAGCCTTGCAGCCCAACAACAGGACGACCGGATCTTGATCACGGTTCGCGACAACGGAAAAGGACTTGATGCCGAAGTCCTGAAGAAAAAGGCCATCCAAAAAAACCTTATAAGTCCTGAGTCCGCGACCAGCATGTCCGATGAGGAAGCTTGGAATCTCGTTTTTCTACCAGGATTCTCAACGAAGGAAAACATCAGCGACATTTCAGGTCGCGGCGTCGGCATGGACGTTGTCAGGAAGGCCGTGACCGAACTCAAGGGTGATATTCGAATTCGATCAAAAAAAGGGCAAGGCACTACCTTTGAAATCGCACTCCCTCTCTCGCTCTCTATTATTCCTGGGATGATAGTATCGGTTGACCAAGAAAACTATGTCATTCCAGTGTCACAACTGGTCGAGATTATTGAGCTACAAAAGTTCGACGTACACACATCAACTCAAAAGGGTCGGATGATCAACCTCCGAGGCGAGGTAATCCCCGTTCACTCGCTATCCGAGCTGCTTCATTCAGGAAACCGCACTATTATTTCGAGGAAGAATTCAGCAACGCGTCCGAATGCCGAATATAGACCAGCGATCATCAGCCGAAGGCAGGGGAAAAAATTCGCCTGTGAAGTCGATGCCATTGTCGGACAACAGCAAATCGTCATTAAGAAACTAGGGTCGGAAATCCAAACTATGGCCGGCATCTTAGGTGGTGCGGTCTTGAGTAACGGCGAGCCCAGCATGATTCTCGACCTCACCAGCTTACCAGGCCTGAACACCGTCAATCTGCGCGCCCTGGCTTCATCAAACGATAAACGTATACCCTCCGAGGACCGGCATGAACCTTCAAAATCCGCCTAAGTCCAAAGAACAGGAAAGCCCTTAAAAATGGAACCTACAAAAAAAGAATTCCAGGCTGAAACAGATGTTTACCACGACGAAGAGCGCTCGGCTGAAGAGGCTGTCCGCTCACGATATATTGTCTTCACCCTCGATGGAGAACTCTATGGGGCGCTTCTCCTCCAGATCCGCGAAGTCATTAAGATGACACAAATCAAGCCCGTTCCACATACGGACGCATGGTTGAAGGGAGTTATCAATCTTCGAGGACGAATCCTAAGCGTCATGGATCTGAGAACCAAGTTCGGGATCCGCCCCAGAACAGAAGGATCGGGACTCATTCTCATCGCTGAAGCTGAAAACGGATTTGCAGGCGCGACAGTCGATACGATCGAGTTTGTCCGAGAAATTCCCGACGCCGACATTGAACCGCACCCAGGAATCGACACCCGAATTCCCTTAGAACAATTCATCGGAATCGCAAAAGTAGGTGAAAAACTCATTCACCTTCTCGACATCGCAAAAATCGTTGGCGACCTCCGCAATCAAAAACAACATCAAAATAACGAAATGAAGATTGAATCGCACTTGAAGGAGTCCGCATGAAAAACCTATCACTCAAATCAAAAATGATGATCGTGAGCGCCATCCTCTTGGTCGTCATCTCCATCACCTCTACCTGGTTTCTCAAAGAGCTCCGGAATGCATCAACCGAAGCGCATCGAGCCGGAGCCGTTCTTAGTCTCATTGAGTCGGCTGATACCGAGTTCGATCACATGACCATCGGCATGCGTGGATTTCTCCTCGATCCCAATAATAAGCGAGAATGGGATCAAAAAAGTGCGGCAGATGAAAAGGCCGCTGAAACATTGGAAAAAATTATCACGTCGTTTACTGACTTCCCCGATGTTATCGAGAAAGTCTCGAAGATCCAGGAGTACGACGAAAGCTTCATGCATAAAATGGAGCTGGAGTTAGCTTCGCTCGTTGAGCAAAGAAAAATGGACGCCGCAAATGAGTTCTACTTTAAGAAGTACCTTCCTACACGGCGTAAGATGGACGAGATCGTGACCGATGCTAAAGACGGTGCTATAAAGCACCAGCTCAAGTCTCAAGAGCACCTCGAGACTGTTCTTGCCTCCGGAGGCTCAGCGGTTTTCGGAATCACGGTCCTCGCCCTAATCTTTTCATTCCTCTTCAATCAAAAAATCGCTTCCAAAGTCACCACTTCGATTCAAGCGCTAACGCATAAGCTCTCCTCGTCAGTCATGTCGATCGAGTTAGCAAGTAAGAACACTGCGTCCGCTTCTCAACAGATAGCTACATCAGCCACAGAAAATGCTTCCGCGATCACGGAAACCCTCAGCATCTCAGAGGCCGGTAAACGCGAATCAGAGCGCGGAAAAAACGTCGTAGGTAGAATGGCCGACACCATGGTCCAGGTTGCCGACTCGAACTCACGCCTCGAGAGCCTCATCAAAGTGATCGAGGACATCCAAAGCAAAACAAAGGTCATTAACGACATTGTCTTCGAGACTCGCTTGCTTTCTTTCAACGCCTCCATCGAGGCCGCACGTGCAGGGGTCCATGGTAAAGGCTTCGCTGTCGTCGCAGAAGAGGTTGGAAAACTTGCCGCTGTCAGCGGAAAGGCCGCTGAGGAAATTAACACGTTACTCGCAAATAGTACTCATCATGTCCGAGATATCGTTCAGACTACTGGCCAGAGAGTCATCGCCGCAAAAGACGCGTCCCAACAGTGTGAGCAGGTTTTCGAGCAGATGAGTCATGCGATGAGCGAAATCAATCGCGCAATGGCCGACATGGAGCGTGAGACTCACCACAACTCAGCCTCTTCTGAGGAAATGGCGAATCAGGCTCAAACTTTAGCACTCGAAGCTAAGGCTCTCACTGGTCTACTCGGGATTCTGAAAGGCGTCGTCTCCGGAACCGCCAAGGAGACCGACGAAGTAAGCTCTGATTCCCTTGAAATCTCTGGAATCCAGGCTGCTCCGTCTTTCCAAAAACCAGCCAAACTCCATGCCGTTCCCGACGCCACTTATTCAGTCACGGGATCCTCAATCTTTAAGCGGGTCGATGACTCTGGGGAATCCCCTGATGGCATCTCGGACGATCCCGTCGATCGGGCCGACAGTCGCTGGAAAACGAGCGCTTAAACCAAAAAACACCCAGTAAGGTTCAAACGAATGGCAAAATCCAGGGGTCTTCCGAAAGCCTATGTCTTAGGAGTGCCGAACGCCCCTAGGACGCAGACCGCGATGTCCGCTGCCAGAAGACGGGGCTTCGCACCTGAGGTTTTCGACCCAAGCCATCTCCGCTCGAGCGAGGGATCTGGGGATCCCAAGTCTGAATGGATCACGGGCAGCACTCCTCGCCTTGTCATTTGTGAACTTTCTTTACCGGGAACCTCGGCACAACGATTGAGGTCATCTACCGAAAAGCGATATCCTGAGCTCATCAACTCCTGCGCATGGATAGTCCTTGCGTCAGCGGAATCCCGCGAGCAGCAACTTCGGCTTGCTTACTCCGGAATCCTTGAGGTCATGCCTCAAAGCGCCACTGAGTTTGAAATCGCGGCTGCAATCGAACGTTGCGAAGCTCGGCTCGACGACCCGAGACGTGAACTTGCAGACCTCGTCAGCCTCATCTCCGGTGTTCAACTGGACGAAACGAAAAACACCCTCATTGAAAAAAGACTGACGCGCCGAATGGTTGAACTTGGCCTTAAATCTGTTCGCGATTATATGGATTGGTTTCGGTCGAATCGAGACCGAGAACTTCCAGAATTGCTTTCACAGCTCACGACTCACACTACCGAATTTTTCCGAGACACCTCCCATTTCAACTCCTTGATGGATCAATCCTTCCCTGAATGGATCAAAAACAGCCCGGGCGAAAAAATCAGAATTTGGTCGGCGGCTTGCTCAACTGGGGAGGAGGTTTACTCCATCGCGATCACTCTGATGGAGGCATTTCGAAGCCAGGGTCTCAACAATCCCTCTTTTGAAATTTTGGGAACCGATATTGACGGGAATTCAGTGCAAACGGCGCAGCGAGGCATATACCCAGCCTCGATCATAAGGAAAATTTCAAAACCCCTTCAGGACCGCTGGTTCGATCGAGGCACGGGCGACCTGGCTGGACTGTATCGAGTAAAAGAGGAAATCTGGAAACGCTGTAAATTCCGAATTCAAAATCTCAACTCTGAAACGTGGCCTGATGGGCCATTTCACGCTATTTTTGTGAGAAACGTATTCATTTATTTCAAAAAAGATGAAGTCAGTCGAATTTGTAAACGCATGGGAGAAATCCTCCGAAAGGATGGAAGGCTCCACATCGGATACTCCGAGACGATCGATCGTGAACAGACTGGACTAAAGGGGATCGGCAAAGCCATTTACGTCCCTGAGAGTCGTTCTGATCCGTTACAATCTGAACCGTTGCAATCGCAACCTTGGGCCAGGGTTCAAAGCGCGAGTCCTGACAGGATCAGTCGACCCGCGACTCCAATATACCAAGTCACCCCGAACGCAACCAAGGCTGTGGAAAGTGGTAAAATCTGTCGAGTACTGATCGTCGACGACTCACCCACCATAAGAGCGGGCCTGAAAAAAATTCTGTCTCCCGGAACGGGATTTGCGGTCGTAGGCGAAGCAAAGAATCCAATCGAAGCGGTCGAACTCCTCAAAACACGCGAGGTTGACTTGATGACCCTCGATCTCCACATGCCTGGAATGGATGGCATTGAGTACCTAGAACGAATCCAAGGATCCGCACACCCGCCGGTCGTAGTGATTAGCTCAGTCAGCCGTGAAGAGGCGGTCGCAGTCTTACGCTGCCTGGAGCTCGGGGCATCCGATTACATTGAGAAACCCCAGGGGATGAACCTAGAGGGGAACGCAGAGACCGTCCGCGCAACATTGCGAAGTGTTTTTAAGGGAAAAAAACAACCGCGCGTAGGAAGAGTCGGAAACTC
>CANMSW010000097.1 GCA_947500275.1 Bacteriovoracaceae bacterium
CTTGAGGCTTCCCGGGTTGCTATGACCCGTTCCGTAAAACGGGGCGGTCAGATTTGGGTTCGTATTTTCCCGAATAAGCCAGTGACGAAAAAGGCTGCTGAGACCCGAATGGGTTCCGGTAAAGGCAACGTGGAAGAGTGGGTAGCTGTTATTAAGCCGGGCCGGGTTATCTTCGAAATGTCGGGGATTCCTCAGGTGGAGGCCTTCAAGGCGCTTCAGTTGGCGAATAATAAATTGCCTTTGCACTGCAAGCCGATTAGCCGTGCATCCGAAGTACTCGCAAAAAAAGAAGTAGAGCGTGCACGTCAAACAAAGCTTGCGGCTAAAACGGCTGCGGCTAAGGCGTGAAGAAGTAGAGGAGAGGTCCTGTGTCTCAAAAAATGGTGAAGAAGGTAGTTAAAGCTTCAGCCGATGAAAGGACTGCACTCGCGTCTTCCCTTCAGGCTGAAATCGGAAAGGTGCGTACTCAGAAAGCTAAGAAAGTAATTAATCTTTCGGCTACTGAGTTGGCTTCCAAGTCCGCTTCGATTGAGGCTGAGCTCTTCAAAGCGCGCATGAAAAATTCGGTTGGCCAATTGGCCAATATTGCCTCGGTCTGGGGCCTCCGTAAGGAGCTGGCTCGCGTAAAAACGCAGATCAGCCGCATGGAGAAATCCGGTCTTCTTAAGCAGAAGACTGGCGCCTGATCGTTAGGGAGAAGAAGTTATGACCTCAAAAGAAAAAACGGCTAAGGCCCCAAAGAAAGCTGCGAAAGAAAAAGTAGCAGCCCCAGTGCAAGTAGTCGCAGCCGCACCTGCAGTATCCACGGTTCGCCGGGAGCTTGTAGGTACTGTTGTTAGTGACAAGATGCAGAAAACGATCGTAGTTAAGATCGATCGGCGTGTTCGTCACGGGCTCTATGCCAAATATGTGACTCACTCGCGCCGGTTTAAGGCTCACGATGAGACGAATCAAGCTCGTGTTGGCGACTTGGTAGTAGTCATTGAGTCCCGTCCGTTGAGCCGGGACAAGCGTTGGGCGCTTAAGAACATCGTTCGTCGCGCTGCGCAGGTAGGCGAACTGAAAGTCTAACTGGCACATTGAGCTGCTTTGAAGGGGAATCCTTATGATTCAGATGCGAACGAGACTGGATGTAGCCGATAACTCAGGCGCCAAATCAGTCATGTGTATCAAGGTGTTGGGTGGTACTAGGCGTCAATACGCTACAGTTGGTGACGTAATTGTCGTCACTGTTAAAGATGCCACGCCTAACGCGAAAGTAAAAAAAGGTTCAGTTCTTAAGGCCGTTATCGTTCGGACCAAAAAGGAAGTGAACCGGGGTGATGGGACCTATATTCGTTTCGACACGAATTCTGCCGTTTTGATTAACGCCCAGAATGAGCCGATCGGAACGCGTATCTTCGGGCCAGTAGCACGGGAACTCCGGGCTAAGGCTTTTACGAAGATCATCTCTTTGGCACCAGAAGTTCTTTAAGCGACAGGAGCGTAAGCGCCCCCAAAATTAGGGATGCGTGAGTCCGCTCTGTGGAGGTAATTGTGGCAGAAGCAGGAAGTACGGAAAAAAAAGCCGGAGCTAAGAAAGAGACAGCTGACAAAAAGTCAGTTGGCAAAGGTAAGAAGGCGGGCGCTGGATCTTCGGCGGTTAAAATCGCTGCGAAAGGTGAGACCAAGGTCTCTCCTTCAAAAGAGCCTCGTCTTCAAACCCATTATCGGGGCAAGGTTGTTCCTTCCTTGATGAAGCAATTCCAGTATGCAAACGCAATGGAAGTGCCACGTCTCGTGAAGGTTACCGTTAACTGCGCCGTGAAGGAAGCAGTTGGTAACCCAAAAGTTTTAGACAATGCATTAGAAGAGTTGACCTTAATCACTGGTCAAAAGCCAGTGATGACGCGCGCTCGTAAAGCAATTGCAGCGTTCAAAGTTCGCGAAGGTAACGCAGTAGGCGTTATGGTTACTCTTCGTCGTGCACGCATGTACGAGTTCCTCGATCGCCTTATGAACGTAGCGCTCCCTCGGGTGCGTGACTTCAAAGGCGTGAATTCAAAATCGTTTGATGGTCGTGGGAACTATTCTCTAGGGATTCGTGAGCAGATTATCTTCCCAGAGATCAATTACGACAAGATTGACAAAGTTCGTGGTATGACCGTGACGATCACGACCACAGCTAAGAATAATGAGCAAGCTCGTGCAGTATTGACCGAGCTCGGAATGCCCTTCCGTAAATAAGGAGAAAGCCTTTGTCTACCAAAGCTAAGAAAGAGAAAATTGGGCAGAAAGCGAAGTTTTCGACTCGTGTTCGAAATCGCTGTGTGCTCTGTGGGCGCCCACGTGCCTTTATGCGTAAGTTTAATGTTTGCCGGTTGTGCTTCAGAGGATTGGCTCTGAAGGGGCTGCTTCCGGGTGTTACCAAGTCGAGTTGGTAAGGTGAGGAATTACTTATGGCAATGACTGATCCAGTTGCTGATTTGCTGACCCGGCTGAGAAATGCTGTTCGCGAACGGCATGAAAAAGTAGAAGTGCCGGCGTCTCGTTTGAAAGCTAACGTTATTCGCGTATTGAAAGAGGAAGGTTACATCAAGAATTTCCGCCTTCATCGCGACGAAGGGATGCCTGTGATTAAGGTTTACCTTAAGTACACAGAGGATGGCCAAGGAGTCATCCGTGGTATTCGTCGTGTGAGTCGTCCTGGGCTACGTCGCTATTGCGGCTATTCTGCGATCCCAAGGCCTCTATCAGGTGCGGGTATTGCGATTCTCTCGACCTCCAAGGGAGTGATGACGGGTCAACAAGCCCGCGCTCAGAAAATGGGCGGAGAAATTTTGGCAGAGGTCTGGTGATATATGTCACGCGTAGGAAAACAGCCTGTTAAGATTCTCTCTGGCGTCAAGGTTGATTTAAAGGGAACTACTCTTAAGGTGGAAGGCCCCAAGGGCAAGCTTGCTCACGAGATCCCACAGGGTGTCGTGGTTAAAGTTGTCGATGGCGCTTTGGTAGTTGATCGTGACGAGACGGCACCTAATGCTGCTGCTCTTCACGGGTTGACCCGTACTTTGATCCATAACATGGTTCATGGCGTGCACACCGGCTTCACAAAAGAGTTGGAAATTGTGGGAGTTGGCTATCGTGCTGCTACAAAAGGTCAGTCTCTTACGATGACTCTCGGTTACTCGCATCCAGTTGAGTACGAGCTTCCTCAAGGGATTGCTGCCAAAGTAGAAAACAATACGAAAGTGATCGTATCCGGTGCGGATAAGATCCTCGTCGGAATGGTCGCTGCTAAGATCCGTTCGTTTAAGGAACCTGAGCCTTATCAAGGCAAGGGCGTTCGTTATTCGGATGAGCACATCATTCGTAAGCAAGGCAAAGCTGCCGGTGCGAAGTAAGGTGAATTATGGGTACTAAAATTCGTCGGCATACGAGTGAAAAGCTGAAAGTCAGAATGAAGCGGCGGACCCGGATTCGGGCACGCGTTGCTGGAACGGCTGAGCGGCCACGTTTGAGTGTTTTCCGCTCTAACCGTAACCTGTTTGTTCAGATTATTGATGATGCAAGCGCAACTACTGTGGTGGCAGCGTCGAGCTTGGACGAAGATTTCGGAGCTAAGTCCGGGACTAACATTGAAGGCGCGAAAGCCCTCGGTGTGTTGGTAGCTAAGCGGGCGTTGGCAAAGAAGATCGACAAAGTTGTGTTTGATCGAAGTGGATACCTCTATCACGGACGCGTTAAGGCATTTGCCGACGCGGCTCGTGAAGGTGGACTCCAATTCTAACCTGAAGGACTGAGGAAGAACTCATGGCATCGGCACAACAGAATCGTCAGCAAAGCTCCCGTCCTCAAGAAGAGATGGAGTTTGAAGATAAAGTAATCCATATCAACCGTTGCGCAAAAGTTGTTAAAGGTGGACGCCGTTTCAGCTTCGCAGCGATTGTTGTAGTGGGCGACAAGAAGGGTCGCGTTGGAGTGGGGCTGGGTAAAGCTGGCGAAGTTCCCGAGGCGATTAAGAAAGCGGGCAAGCAAGCGAAGAAGAATTTAATTACCGTGTCGCTCGAAGGAAGTACGATTCCTCACGAAGTGATCGGTCACTTTGGTGCAAGCCAAGTGTTGATGAAGCCGGCACCTGAGGGAACGGGAATCATCGCTTCATCTTCGATTCGCGCAATTCTCGAGGTAGCAGGGGTTCAGAATATTCTGACGAAGTCTCTGCGTCGTGATAACCCGCATAACGTTGTCCGTGCGACGCTGGAGGCCCTCCAGCAGCTTCGGACTTTCAATCAGATTGCTCAGGGCCGTGGCAAAACGGTGGCTGAGATCACCGGCTAAGGAGTAAAAGATGACCTCCAAGAAACGGTCGATCACGATCAAACTGAAAAAAGGTACTGTCGCTTGCAATCCAAATCAGCGTGCGACGGTTAACGGACTCGGATTGAAGCGCCGGGAGCAGCAGGTGACGTTAGAAAACACACCTTCGGTTCGCGGAATGATCAAGAAGGTTCTGCACCTGGTAGAGGTTGTGGCTGAGACCCGCTAAGGCGGGGTCGAGCCTCAAGGAGAATTGATATGTTGAAGTTGAATACGATCCAAGCTCGACCAGGAGCAACTCAGAAGCGGAAGCGTTTGGGTCGCGGCTCAGGCTCTGGTCTCGGCCCTACGGCCGGTAAAGGTGATAAGGGTCAGCTTGCTCGCTCCGGCGGCAGTGTGCGACCTGGCTTTGAAGGTGGTCAGATGCCACTTTATCGCCGTATCCCGAAACGTGGTTTCAAGAATCCTGGGCGTCGTACAGTCGCTATCGTCAATGTTGGCGATTTGAATCGGCTTCTCGGCAGTAAGGGTGGAGTAGTATCTCTAGAGACCTTGGCCGAGGCGAAGGCGATTAAGGGTGCATTCGATCGTTTAGCTGTGCTTGGGACGGGTGATGTCTCTGGCAAGTGGACGGTACGCGGTCATCGGGTTTCCGAGTCGGCTCGGGCGAAGATCGAAAATGCGGGAGGGTCTGTCGAGATCCTCGCGATCCCTGGCCCTATTGCGCGTCCTAAAAAAGTAGCGAAGGCTTAATTTAGGCTATATTTAGCAAGTAGTTCTGGCCGCAGCGACAATTTGACTTGTCGCTGCGGTTTTTTTTTGGTGAAACAGGAGCTCGAAGTAAGCTTCATGCATTGCCCAGTCTAAATGGCTGGCCGTACCTAATCTCTCTCGGGGTAACTCATCATGGCGGGTATAGCTGGATTAGTGCGTTTGCCGGAATTACGGAAACGGATCCTTTTTGTTTTGGGAATGTTAACTGTCTATCGGATCGGAGTGCATGTGCCGACCCCCGGTATCGATGGCGACGCATTGGCTCAGGTCTTTTCGAGCATGCAGAGCACCATTTTCGGATGGTTTAACTTATTTAGCGGTGGAGCTCTTGAGAGATTCAGTATTTTTGCTCTAGGGATCATGCCCTACATAAGCAGCTCCATCATATTCCAATTGTTGACGGTGGTTTGGCCTTATTTGGCTGAGTTGCAGAAGGAAGGGGAGCAGGGCCGTAGAAAGATTACGCAGTACACCCGGTACGGAACCATTGTCCTAGCCATGGTGCAAGGCTACGGCATTGCAACTGGATTGGAACACTATAATAACCCCCAGGTAGTGATTGAGGGGGGATTGGCGTTTCGTTTGATGACTATGTTAACTCTTGCCACTGGTACGGTTTTCTTAATGTGGCTCGGTGAGCAGATGTCGGAGCGTGGGATTGGAAATGGTACGTCACTTCTGATTTACGCAGGCATAGCCTCCGGAGTGCTGGATGGTGTTATTCGTGCGTTTAAGTTGTATCAGTCCAACGAAATTACGTTTCTTAAGTTAGCGATCGTTGGCGCAATTATCATTGGCACATTTTTCGTAATCATTTTCGTAGAGCGAGGGGTGCGGGCTCTGCCAGTTGTTTACGCGAAAAGGATTGTTGGTCGTAAAGTTTACGGCGGCCAAAATACGAACCTTCCTTTGAAGGTAAATACGTCAGGAGTAATTCCTCCTATTTTTGCCTCTTCCTTGATTATGTTCCCGGCGACGATAGGAACGTTTTTTCCCTCTGAGTTCATGCAGAAGTTCACCGCCCAGATTCAGCCGGGAAGTCTGCTTTATGATGTTTTATTTGTCGGCTTGATTATCTTTTTTAGTTACTTCTATACGGCCGTCACTTTTAAGACTGACGATGTTGCCGATGGGCTGAAGAAGAATGGCGGATTTATCCCGAACAAGCGCCCAGGTGAGGAGACGGCATCCTATATTGAGTTTGTTCTCTCGAGGATTACTCTTGGTGGAGCCATTTACATGTCGCTTATCTGTATTTTGCCGACCATCCTGACAACCACCTTTAAGGTTCCCTTTTACTTCGGTGGAACGAGCGTGTTGATTTTGGTCGGGGTGGCATTGGATACGGTGGCTCAAATTGAAACCTTCTTGATTAGTCATAACTACGAGGGTTTCAGTAAGCATGGACGTGTTAGGGGAAGGGCCGCTTTTCAATGATCGCTGTTTTTTTAGGTGCTCCGGGTTCTGGCAAAGGAACACAGGCTAAGCGGCTGTCCGCTCGATTCGGCATTCCTCAGTTATCGACTGGGGATATGTTAAGGGCGTCGATCGCGGCTGGCACTGAGTTGGGACGTAAAGCAAAGACGTTTATAGACGAAGGCCAGTTGGTACCGGATGGTGTTGTTCTAGGTTTGATCCAGGAGCGAATCCAATCGGAGGACTGTAAGCCTGGCTTTATCCTGGATGGGTTTCCTCGGACGGTTGGGCAGGCGGAAGGGCTCGATGCGATTCTTAAATCCGCGCACCGGTCAATGAGCAGGGTGGTTTTGTTTTCGATTGATGAGTCGGTTTTGGCTGAGCGGCTGACTGGACGAAGGACTTGTGGAAGTTGCGGTGCGATGTATCACGTAAAGTTTCAGCCTTCCCGTGAACCGGGTGTTTGCGATGCTTGTGGCGGCTCTCTCAATCAACGGGCCGACGATAGCATTGAGGTTATTCGGAAACGGATGGACGTGTTTCGGAAGCAAACCCAGCCCCTAGAAGACTTCTACAGTGGTTTGTGTATCATGACCTCGATTGACGCTTCTCAGGATCCTGATCGGGTGTTTGAGCAAGTTCGTTCCGCATTAGAATAGGTTTTAGACTCTGGAGTACCCCCTTGGTTTCAATAAAAAGTCCCCGTGAGATTGAATTGATGAAGGCTCCCGGCAGAATTGTTGCCCAAATTCTTCGGGAAATGGGGGAGATGCTTGAGCCTGGAATAACGACTTGGGATATCGATAGATTTGCTGAGAGTCGTATTAAGGACCTTGGGGCTGTTTCCGCATTCAAGGGTTACCATGGTTTCCCCGCTTGTGTTTGTATCTCTGTGAATGAGGAGGTCGTTCACGGGATTCCAAGCAAGAAGAAGAAGCTGGGTGAAGGTGATATTGTTGGGCTTGATTTCGGAGTTCACGTGGATGGCTGGTACGGCGACTCGGCGCGTACTTTTCCGATCGGTAAGGTTTCCCCAGAGGTTCGCAAGCTGATTGAGGTGACCGAGAAGAGCTTAGCCCTTGGTATTGAGGCCTGCCGTGTGGGTAGTCGCGTGTTCGATATTGGACATGCGGTTCAGAGCTGCGTTGAGGCAGCAGGGTTTAGTGTTGTGAGAGAGTTTGTCGGACATGGCATTGGTAGAGCCCTCCATGAAGATCCGCAGGTTCCCAACTTTGGTTCGCCCGGTAAAGGGGCGGTCATAAAAGAAGGGATGGTGCTCGCTATAGAGCCGATGGTCAACATGGGGTCGCATCGTGTTGCAGTTTTGGATGACGGTTGGACCGCAGTTACTCAGGACAGAAAGTGGTCCGCCCATTTTGAGCATACGATCGCGGTTACTGTGGCTGGTCCTGTGATTTTGACTTCTGAGTAGGGTTTATAACGCCTTCCA
>CANMSW010000098.1 GCA_947500275.1 Bacteriovoracaceae bacterium
CGGGAGGGTATGTAAAAAGTAGTCGATTAAAACGGTCGAGTATGGTATTGGGCCGCCGCGATGACGATTTCGTGGCGAATTCAGCAGATTTTGAAGGGTGGATTCCAGGGTGCCAAAGGGGCTTCCGCGATGTGCGTCGCGCTGGTGCTCGGAGCCGCCGCTTGTGCGCCCGCCGAGTCAGGCTTGGGGGCTCTTCAAGAGGCCATTTCTTCCGGGCAATGCCCTGTTGAGTCCGATCAAGTGGGGAGTTTTCTTCCCTCTTTGCCCGCTCAGCGCACGGTCACTGTGAGTGTCGATGCCCGTTTTTCGACTGCTGAAAAAGCAGCAATTTCAGACGCTTTGTCGCAATGGAATCGTTGGTCGAGTGACTCAGTGGGACGTGAGTTTTTTGAGCAGACGACTGCCTCCATCGATTCCGACTTCTTCCCCAGCGAAAGTGCAAATCCATGCGATTTTGCTGTGCCGGGGGGGGATGGGGATTTCGCCATTGTCCGAGTGACGGATGAGGCGCTTTGGAGTGATCTTTCTCTGACAAGTGCAAATCCGGCTGCGACTCTTCGCTGCCGTCAGGGCGATTCCCTGACCCGGCAGGTCCTGATGATTCGTTCCGACTTAGTTCGGTCCGAGCAATGGATGAGCGTTGTGTTGCATGAGTTGGGGCATGTCGTAGGTCTTGACCATAGCTGCAATTTAGGTGCAGGAACGGACGACTTCGGCTCTTGCACAGGCCTCGATTCTGATCATCCTTACCGCGCCGCCGTGATGTACCCCAAGTTGAGCGTGGGCTCTTTGAGTACCGGACGAGGCTTGGAGGTGAAGGAGTCCTTGCAGGAAAACGATCGACTCCGAGCTGCCTGCCTCTACGGGGGTGCATTGTGATTCGAGATCAGGGTTTTTGGACTTCGCTTTTGGGGCGGCAGTCATGGGAGAGTACATGCTGATTTTTTTACTTTCGGCCGCCTTCGTTGGGCTCGTTCACTCGCTGGCACCAGGACACTGGCTCCCCGTCGTCTTGATGAGTAAATCGAGGCGATGGTCTCTTCGCACGGCCTTATTTGGCGCTCTCGTCACAGCGGCGGGGCATGTTCTGATCTCCTTGGGGCTGGGATTTGCGGTGCTTGAGGCGGGCTCTCATTTTTTTGTGAGTCACGAGGAGGGGATTGAGCAGGCAGCGGGGCTGATCGTGGCTGTTTTTGGGCTCCTTTATGCTGCTTACTCTTGGAAACGCCATTCTCATTGCCATGGGCACGAGCATCATGGTCCGTCCCCCGACCCTAAGAAAACGCCCTTTTTGTTTCTCTTCACGGTTGGTTTGTCTCCTTGTGTGGCGGTTCTGCCCGTTTTTGCGGCAGCTGCGCCGGTCGGTACGGGCGCGGTCCTTTCGGCAATGATCGGCTTTGTGGGCGGTGTTTTGATCGCAATGCTCTCTGCGACCGGCCTCGCAACTTTTAGTGCACTCAAGTTAGATCACCCTATTTTTGAGCATCATGGAGATGTCATTACGGGACTCGGTGTGTCTTTAATGGGGCTTCTGCTCTTCGTGCATCCGGAGTGGCTGCACTTTGGACACTGATCAAAGGAGAAGGAACATCCATGGATAGCCTGAATTTATTTTTCAGTTCCGGCAGTGAAATGGCTCAAGTCTTCATTCTTTCGGTTGCGGCCGGTGCCGCACAAGCAGTTTCACCCGATCGATGGATGCCTCTCTCGATTCATTCCTGGCAGCGCGGTTGGAAGTCCGAGCGCGCACTTCGTGTGGGCGCTCTCTTGGCATCTATCCATGTGGCGCTGGGTGTGCTGCTGTTCTTTTTGATATTGCCTCTTTTGCGGCAGTTAAATCCGAATTCGGTATCGGTATTAGCAGCTGCCGTGATTCTCGGAGGCTCGTTTGCCCGCCTATTTCGGTTTAGACGGATGCGAGAAGTCCTAGGTTCAGGGATCCAGGGACGTTGGGGCGTCCCAGCAGTTTTAAGTTTGATGGGACCCTGCGAGCTAGCGCTCCCTCTTCTTTTGAAAGCTGGAATGAGCGGACACGGTTACTTCGTTGCAACGCTCGGGCTTTTGAGTGGAACCCTTTTGGGTGTCTTGTCTCTGGCCTCTCTGTTTCGCCGGTCTTGGAATGTGCCCACTCGCCTGGCGGCCTTGGTTGAGTGGACCCAGGGGCCCGGAGTTGCTGTTCCTACCGCCGCGCTCTCGATGGGCGTGATCCTGGCGCTCCGCGGATTGATTTAAATCTCTCTTTGGGCTCGGCTCGTTTCAGAGCTGGTGCCAGCGTGCTCTTGATGAAATGTTGAAACCGCATCATGGAATTCGCGCGCAATTTCATGAACGATATCACCAGCAGGTGTGATCTTCTCGATTAGGCCGACGCCTTGGCCAGCACTCCAAACTTCTTTCCAAGTAGGACCCGTGACTGCCTTCTTGAGTGTCTCGCTCCCTAAGTAGGCTCGAACCATTTTCATGTACTTCTTGGTGCGTGGATTTTTAAGCAGTGCTGCTTCCAAGAAATTGAGTTCGGTTCCGAGTTGATCCGTGTAAGGAGTGCGGATCACGGCGACGGGAGTTCCTGAGATTTTCTTCGTCAGAATGATATCCTCAGGCTTCGACCTCAGAATCGCATTTTTGTAGCTTTCATCGACTTTGGCTTCTGGGGTCGCAATAAAGCGGGTACCGATTTGAACGGCTGAGGCCCCAAGCATGAGGGTCGATGCCATCTGTGCGCCATTGACAACGCCGCCTGCGGCAATGACGGGTATTTTTAAGTTTTTCTTGAGGTAGGGGAGGAGCACGAGGGGGGACGTGGGGCCCGCATGACCTCCTGCACCTGCTGAAACAGCAACGACGCCATCGGCCCCGAGGCCTTGAACTTTGAGGGCGTACTCCAAAGTCGTGACGTCGCAGAACACTTTTCCCCCGACTTCATGCATCCGCTGGATCGTCTCTTTAGGATTTCCGAGCGAGGTGATGACCAGAGGAACCTTTTCCTCAACGCAAATATCGAGGTCGACCTTCTGACGTGGGTTCGCCTGATTCACAATGAGGTTAACGCCAAAAGGCTTTGAGGTGAGGCTCTTGAGTTTCCTGAGTGCTTGCCGAAATTCTTCAGCCGTTCTCCAGTTGAGCGAAGGCATAGCTCCCAGGCCGCCTGCGTTGCTGACGGCAGCGACGAGTTCTGGGTCGCTGACCAGAAACATAGGGCCGGCGATGATCGGGTACCGAATGCCTAGGAGACGAGTGACTTCAGTTTCGATGGGTGCGGGGGTGGAGAGAGCGCTCATAGGTTTTAGGGTAAACGGGGGGCCTATGTTCGTCCATGGATCTTCTGGCAGAGATGGGGATTGAAGACCTTGAAAAAACTAATTATGTCGGGTAATTCAGTGCCTTCCGAGGAGCCTTTTCATGCCTTTGTATGAATATCAGTGTGAGTCCTGCCAGAAAGTCCACGAGATCATCCAAAAGTTTTCGGATGCACCGTTGGCCGAATGCCCCGACTGCAACGGGCCAATGTCGAAGCTCATCAGTCGCAGTTCGTTCGCCCTCAAGGGCTCAGGTTGGTACACCACCGACTATAAGCCCTCCGGCCAAAAGTCTGAGGGCGGGAGCAAGAGTTAGAATTTCAAAGTTCTTTTGCCGATTCCAATGAGCCGACCTGCGCTTCAAAGCGTTGGTCGGTTTTCTTTTCCGGATTGCTCGCAAATTTTCCGCAATTGTTCGAAGGCGAACATTCCGCTTCCATGAAGATCACTCCACTGGATTTGGAGCGCGTAACGCCCCACTAACGCAACGTTCTTTGGGTGCACTTCCGTTTGAACATCCTCGCGCCTCAGAGTGCGCACCCCCGTCTTTTCGTCAACGCAGGCAGCACAAGGACAGTTAAACCTCGCTTCGAAGAACGGGAGGACGAAGGATTTTCCGTCGGTCCATTCGATCAAGAAGTTTAAAGCGTCGTGCTTTTCAATACGGTTTGGAAGGAGTGGGGCGTTCATTTTGCGATCCTTTTCAAGAGGGGGTTAGCGGCAAATTGCCTCACAAGCAAGCGGGAGGTCGATTTTTGAGGGGCTGACGAACGGCACGAACCTTGATCTCACGGCTGGCAGCAATTTCGAGGGAGGACTGGAACTCATGCCTGCAAAAGCCCCGCTTCGTGGAGCACTGGTCGGATTTGGCTTTATAGCCGAGCGCGCCCATTTACCTGTCGTATTTTCAAACCGGAAGGATATTGAGCTCGCCGCGATCATCGATCCCAGCGAAGCACGACGAAGGAAGGCACGTGAGCTCAAACCTCATGTACCGATTTTTAGTGATATCGACTCATTCTATGCGTCCGAGCTAGCGAGGAGTGTCGACTTCATTGATTGTTGCGCGCCTTCAGCTCTTCATGCTGAGTTCGCTTATTCTGCCTTGGAACGCGGATATCACGTACTTTGCGAAAAGCCCTTGGCTCTGGACCGCGTAGAAGCGCAACGCCTCCGAGAGATCGCAAGGCGAACCGGGCGAACCTTGATGCCCGTTCACAATTATCGCTACGCTCCCGTGCTAGCCCGGGTCACTGAATTGTTGAGATCCGGCGCAATAGGCCCCCTTTCACGCGTTTTGATGGAGATTCATCGCCCGTCGCATGCCCGCGGTGTCGCGGAATGGGATCCTCACTGGCGACGAATTCTACGGTGGTCGGGGGGCGGAGTGAGCGTAGATCACGGGTCACATGCGCTTTATCTCGTCTGCAACTGGTTCAATCTCCTCCCTGTGCGCGTGGATGGGGCGCTCTCCGGATTCGGCCCTGGAATTCGTGGTTGGCAGGGGACCGAGGAAGACGCTTGGATCGAAGCCCGTTTTCCGGTCGGGGGGATTGCCCGAATCGGACTCAGCTGGCGCTCATCCGCTCGTCGGATCCGAATTACATTAGTCGGTGAACGTGGGGCTATCTTCGTCGATGATAGCCGCATTGAAGTATCCCGACCGGTTGTGGGTGGAAAAACCGCGTGGGTCCGAGAAGAGCGCGAGTCGGATTGGGATGATGCCAGCCACGCGCGTTGGCTTGATCCCGTTCTATCGGAGTTCTTGGAGGCGATCGAGCGAAACGATGCGCTCCCTGGACAGTCTGAAATTGCCCTTCATTGCGCAGGTGTTTTTGAAGACCTCGCGATTACGCGGGCATCAGCAGCCTCCTTTGGCGTGCGACCCGCGGGCTCTCTCCTGCGCGACAGTCAGAGGTCGCTGAGGCTTTTAGGGGACCCCCTCGATATCGATAAAGATGTTCAAGGCAAACAAGGAGTCGCGTCATGATGATGAAGACAAGTACGAAAGAAGATCGTGAAAATGCATCGAGTGGGGCGAGTTCGAGGCGCTCCCCTTCGGGAAGGCTCGGGGTATTGATACCGGGGATGGGAGCTGTGGCCTCGACGTTTATTGCCGGAGTGGAAGCGATCCGACAAGGATGGGGTCTGCCCGCAGGCTCCCTGACCCAGCTAGGGAAAGTGGAGGGGAAAGGAAACGGTGATTCCTGGCGAGTTTCGAAGTCCCTGCCTTTAACGGGTTTAGAGGATCTCGTTTTTGGTGGATGGGATATCTTTGATGAGTCAATGCTTGAAACCGCTCGTCGATCACGCGTTTTAGATCCTTACGAGATCGATCGTCTTGCACCGTTTCTTGATCAAATCCGTCCGATGGCAGGAGCATTCGATCGCAACTTCGTTAAGAACCTCGCCGGAAAACATATCATTGAGTCCTCAAGTTTAAGTGATCGCGTGGAGCAGTTGCGAAGCGACATTCGTCGCTTCGCGGAACAGAATCAGTGCGACCGTTTGGTGATGGTCTGGTGTGGATCTACTGAAGTTCACACTCCAGAATCAGCTATTCATCAATCGATCGAAACATTCGAACAGGCGATCGCGGCAAACGACCCAGCGATCGCTCCGTCTCAGCTCTATCTCTACGCCTCGATTCTGGAACGCGTACCCTACGTCAACGGCGCTCCAAATCCAGGAGTTGAGTTCCCGTGTTTTCAGCAGCTTGCATTACGGATGCAGGTGCCTGTGGCAGGGAGTGATTTCAAGACCGGGCAGACCTTCTTGAAGACTGTGCTCGCGCCCGCTTTCAAAACACGTCAGCTCGGAGTGCGTGGCTGGTATAGCACGAACATTCTTGGAAACCGGGATGGCGAAGTCTTGGATGATCCAGGGTCTTTTCGGTCGAAAGAGGTGAGTAAAGCAGGGGTGTTAAATGGAATTCTTTCGGCGACCGAATACCCTGAGCTCTATGCGGACTTGAGCCATGTAGTGAGGATTAATTACTATCCTCCCCGTGGAGACAACAAAGAGGGCTGGGATAATATCGATTTGTTTGGTTGGCTCAATTATCCGATGCAGCTGAAAGTGAATTTCCTTTGCCGAGATTCCATCTTGGCTGCTCCGCTGGTCCTCGATCTTGTCCTGTTGATGGATCTAGCGGCGCGAAATCGACGAGCAGGACTCCAATCTTGGCTATCCTATTTTTTCAAATCTCCTGCTGTGCCTTCCGTCGAAACCGTTGAGCACGATTTGGGAATTCAGTGGCGAAGCTTGGCCGAGGAGCTGGAGGGATTTCGTGCTCTCAGCCACGGAGTGAGTCTTTCGGCAGAGGTAGCGCTCGATGCCTGACGGTGTTCAGTCTGCCGATTTGATTGATCAGCGACTCAAACAGGAGGGCCTCTCTGAAAAGGGGCCCCTCTTTAAGGTATCTCGTTTCGGGCTATCCCTGTTGGCCCCTGGGGTCGAAGGGTTAGCTCGAGTCGGAGCCTCGCCTGATCGAATTTCCCTCCTGTCGTTGGTCTTCGCAGCATGTGCAAGCGCCCTTTTGCTTTCCGGCTTTCATCTGAGCGCTGCGATTTTTTTGCTGGCTTCAGGTGCGTGCGACCTTTTGGACGGTTGGGTTGCCCGCATCCGGGGAATCGCTTCGACGGCTGGGGAATTGATCGATACTCTTTGCGATCGCCTCAGTGAATCGCTCGTGTTTCTTGCTTTAGGATTCGTTTGGTTTTTATCGCAAGAGTCGAGTCTCCTCAGAGAGTTCGGAGTGCTGGGGTCGGTCCTCGCTCTTACGGGGTCCCTGATGATGTCGTTTGCGTCGGCCGTGATTTTAGCCTCTCCTACGACTGGAAAGCGCAAGGCGGTTTCTCGAGGCGCAATGCGAAGACCTGAACGAGCGGTTTTGACTGGAATGGCAGTTCTCCTTCAGAAAGCGTCCCCTGGATTTTCAGTCGCGCTTCTCTGGGTCATGGGAGTCGGGGCGTTGATTTCCGCAGTCGCTCGAATCCTTGAGCATCGAGAAAATCACGTTCAGGCTGATCGAGCTGCGCAACCGAAAACGAATTCGAGTTCCCGTGAATGGCACGAGCGTGATCAGCGTTGGCTTGCCCCTGGAGTTCAGGGGATGGCCTCGCTTTCCGGGCTCGCGATCCATCATGCACTCGGGACCCGGCTCGTGAGTGAAGAGGGAAAAAGTTATATTGATTGGGTGGGTGGAATTGGGGTCGCGTCAATTGGACACTCGCATCCAAAGTGGGCAGCTGCAGTAGGGAAACAGGCATCGAGTTATGCAGTGGGAAGTCTGACCTCCCAAACGCGGGTCAAGTATTTGGAACTTCTCATGGAGCGTGCCGCCCCTCCTGGGGTTGACTGCGTGCAACTGTATTCGAGTGGTGCAGAAGCGGTCGAGAGTGCGCTTCGCTTAGCTCGGGAAGTAACGGGGAAGAAGCGGTTCGCGAATTTTACTGGCTCCTTTCACGGAAAGACGCGGGGGGTTTTGAGCTTGATGAGTGGTTCCTGGAAGAACGCATGGGCCCCGTTTGAAGAGCCCCATGCTTTAGAGCTTCCCTATGCCGACTGTGCGCGCTGTCCGCTAGGAC
>CANMSW010000099.1 GCA_947500275.1 Bacteriovoracaceae bacterium
CCATCGAGGAACAGAATGAGTTTCTTGCGCAATGGGAGCTGAATTGGGACTCCAAACGGATTCATGGCCGCGAGAAACGGCAGGTGGAGGCCATGTATCAGGAGGAAAAACCCCACCTGCGCCCCTTGCCACTAGCAGGCTTCACTTCCCGTCATCAGGAACTTCAGACTTCGCAGCCTCGCTTTGATCCGTTGGCTCGTCCGCCCAGTAATCTTGCTTGAGGATCGGAAGGCAACCGTCCGCGATGGGCGGTGGTCCGGGGTTCAGCGCTGCCAAACGCGCATTCTTCAACGCTTCATCGCGAGCGTCCTGCGTGAACCACCAATCCAACGAAGAATCACAGCCACTTCCGGCGGGAATCGGATCCTGGCGCTTGCACCCCGGGGAGTCCGCCGGGCAAGTGAGCCTGACATGCAAGTGGTCATCATGAGCATACCAAGGACGCAACTTCCTGAGCCACACCGCACTCGTGGATTCCGCGCCGTATTTACCGCAGAGTTCCTTCTTAATCGCCGCATTCACGAAAATGCGATCCACTTCCGGAAAGTAAGCTGCCCGCTTGATGAGCTCCACCACTTCAGGCTTCCAATACCGCCCATCGAGCTTCGGAGAATACTTGGTAGGAACCAGTGACTTCGCTGAAGTGACTTCGCGCTCACGTAAAGTGAGACTTCGCTTTTTTGCGACTTCCGGCACCCAGTACCAAATATCAACGTCGATTCCGGTCTGGTGGCTCGCGTGCCCCGACTTCATCCATCCGCCCCGCGGCAGTCCCAGATCTCCAACGAGCATGGGGCTCACGTGATCCTCCTCGAGGACCGACCCCAACTTCTGAAGGTAATCAATCAGGCTCGGGTGTCCGTAAAAACGGCCCCGCGATAAACGCATGATCTGATATCCCTTACCATCGGGCGGGAGCGATTCTGCACCTTGCAGGCAACCTGCAGAGGCAGATCCCACCGAACGCGAGGGCCCGCGGGCTGGCTCCTTCATGAGCGACCAAGCGGAAGCATCATTGGGCAACACGGAAGCCTTCGCCACTGGCGCAGCCACTCCACGCTTCCCTTTGCGACCCGACTTCTTCGGGGACGCGTAGGGGTCACTCCCAAAAGAACTTCCGACCATCACAGCGAGCGCGACGATCAGACCGACTTTAGCGGTGAGCCGATAAACCAGGGGAATTCGCAGCTGCCTTCCTCGATTGAGCATGAGGGGAATCTTCGCCGGAACCGCTCCGGTTTCCAATATCACTTTTAGTCGGCCGCTCTTTTTTCCATGAAGAACGCCGATCAAGTTCTGCTTTCAAGTTCTGAACTTCACTCACTCGGGCACTCTCGCTCCTACCGAGCTCTTCGGCCCAAACTCTCGACAGCGCTTCGAACCAAGGTTCACCGTGGTCGGCGCGAGCCGCATAGAGAGGAATGCGCCTCATCCAGAAATCTTCAAGATGAAGAACCATTTCGTGGCGAATGCCATAGCGCAACTGTGCCGCCAGCCAGGGAAAGCCCTCGGGATCCCCGAGGCCAGTGTCCTCGAACGATTGGCGAAGCTCAGCAACCTGAAGCGCTGCGGCACCATACCGAGACCAAATCGGATCCGGAATCTCCAACCCTTTACTCTTCGCTTGAACTCTTGCGGCGGCAATAGCTTCGGGCGTACCTGCGAGATTCGATGGAACCTCAGTGTGGGGTTCCTTGAGCTGCATGGGATGAGCCGGCCAAACTTTCGATCGCGCATCAAGATTCCACTGATGCAGAACGTGATCGACGATCTCAGTCGCCATCGTTCGATGGGTGGTATACTTCCCACCCGCGACCACAGTCACGCCGCCCTCCAGCGTTTCGATCTCATGCTCGCGACTCACCTTTTGAAGCGAACTTGCACTGGCTCCATGCCGCGCAGGATCCACAAGGGGCCGGACACCGACATAAGCACTCAGAATATCTTTCCGTGACAATTCGAGCTCCGGAAAAGTACTCCGCAATAAACCCAGCAAGTACTCGACATCGGAATCCGCCACGATCGCTTTATCGGGATTTAAATCCGTTTCCCCGTCGGTAGTACCGACCACTACGACCCCTGGACCGAAGTCTGGACGCGGAATCACGAAGGCGATCCGGCCATCATTTGGGTGAGTCATCACAAGCGCCCCAGGAACTGGAAAGCGTTTCAGGTCGAAAAGCAAATGAACGCCCTTGCTCGGAGCAAGCCATCGCTTCCACTCGACGCCCGCCTCGCCTTGTTCAAGGAGCTTACCAGTGATATCGGTCCACGGCCCGGTACAAAAAACGGTTCGCGTCGCACGAAGGTCAAACTCTTTACCTGTTTCACGGTCCTTAACTCGAAAACCGTCCACTCGCTTCCCTTCGCGCAGAGGACTCAGAGCTTCAACTCGGCTCGCAATCGCGGCCCCTTCGCTTTGAGCACCTCGAAGAATCTCAACCCCCATGACGTCATCCCACATCGAAGCGTCATAATAGCGGAATCCGCCGAGTAACCCTTCCTTCTTAAGAAATGGAAAGGACCGCAAAAGATCATTCCGCGATAAGCGCTTGTGAAATCCGGGCGTACGAAAAAGGGCTAAAAGGTCGTAAAACCATAGGCCGAGATCGAGAATGGCCATTCCCCGCTTGGCCCCTGAATAGGCCGGTAAATAAAACGCAAGAGGGCGCACCAGAGATGGCATCGTGCGCAACAAAAGTGCCCGCTCTGCGAGAGACTCAAAAACCAAGCTAAACTCAAAGTTCTCAAGGTATCGGAGCCCGCCGTGGATGAGCTTCGAACTCCGTGAAGAAGTCCCATGGGCGAAGTCGTGAGCCTCGACGAGAGCCACTTTCAATCCGCGCCGAACGGCGTCCCTCGCGACGGCGGAGCCAGTAATTCCGCCACCCACCACGAGGAGATCAAAATGCTCGCGCTCAAAACGTTCGATCGCGCGAACCCGTGATTGTGCGGAAAAATCGACCGTTCGCTCGCTCACTGCTGCCCCTTGTTCAGTCATATGTAATGCCATATGCGCTCCCGATCCCTTCTTCATGTCCGTGCGGGCTTGACCACCGATATTCCTAGCTCAACTAACTGCTCCGGCGCCACCGCCGAAGGAGATTCCGACATCATGCAATGCCCGCGCTGAGTTTTCGGGAACGCCATCACTTCACGGATCGGGCCGACGCCGCAAAGCAACGCAGCCAAACGATCCACCCCAAAGGCGATTCCTCCGTGTGGAGGAGTTCCGTACTGTAAGGCCTCCAGGAAAAACCCGAACTTCAACTTCGCTTCGGCCTCGCTTAAGCCCAGTGTCTTAAACATCGCGGCTTGCACGTCGGGCCGATAAATTCGGAGGCTTCCTCCACCAATTTCCACGCCGTTTAAAACCATATCGTAAGCCGAAGCTTCGATCGCATCGAGGTTTCGACCTTGAATGAAGTCTTCAAAAAATTCCGGTCGCGGACTCGTAAACGGATGATGGCACGCGAAGTAACGATTCTCACGGTCATCGAACTCGAGCAGCGGGAAGTTCATCACCCAGAGAAAAGCAGGCTTCCCCTCCCCGGGCGCAGGAATCATCCCCAATCGCGACCCCAGACTCAGGCGAACGGCTCCAAGCGCATCGAAAACGATTTTGTCCTTTGCATCGGCAACAATGAGCACCAAGTCACCTGGCGTAAGATCAAACTTTTTCCGTAAACCCTGCTTCTCTTCGTCGGAGAAAAACTTGGTCGCGGGCGACTGAAGCTCTCCCCCTTCTTGAACTTTGATCCAGAGCAAACCTTTGGCGCCAAACGAGGCCGCTACCGCCGTCAGATCGTCTAAGTCCTTCCGCGATATCTGATCGGCCTGCCCTTTGACCACGATGCCCCGAATGGAGCCCATGAGCCCGCGAGCGTTTTTGACCAATGCGCCATGGAAAACCTGAAATTCACTCCGCGCGAAGAGATCACTCAGATCCTGGAGCTCAAGACCGAAGCGAACATCAGGCTTATCGCTCCCGAAGCGATTCATCGCTTCCGAATACTTCATCCGCGGGAATGGAGTCGGGATCTCCTGACCCAGAATCTCCTTCCAAAGCTTTGCGATCATGCTTTCCAAGATCGGGAAGAAGGCCTCTTCATCGAGGAAGGACTGTTCAATATCAATTTGCGAGAACTCCGGCTGTCGATCAGCCCGAAGGTCTTCATCCCGAAAGCACCGTGCAATTTGATAGTAGCGGTCCATGCCGCTCACCATCAGAAGCTGCTTCAAGGTTTGGGGGGACTGCGGGAGCGCGTAAAAAGTCCCGGGATTGATGCGACTTGGAACAATGAAGTCCCGGGCTCCTTCAGGCGTCGACTTGTAGAGAATCGGAGTTTCGACTTCAACAAACTGATTCTGGTCGAGGTGATTCCGCACGATTGAGAGCATCCGGTGTCGGGTCAGGAGATTTCTCTGCAGTGCGGGTCTGCGAAGATCCAAGTAACGATGGGTCAGTCGAATCGATTCACTCACTTCCACTTCCTCTTCGATCGGGAACGGAGGAGTTTTCGCTTCTGATAAAATCACTAAGTCGGAACAAGCAATTTCAAGCTCGCCCGTCGCAAGCTTTGCATTCTTCATCCCGTCGGGACGACGACGAACTTTGCCTTTACACCAAATGACGAACTCACTGCGTAATCGGCCCGCTTGCTCAAACACTTCACCGTCTCCCGTCAACGCAGGATCGAAGACGATTTGGGTGACACCGTAGCGATCCCGAAGATCTGCGAAAACCAATCCTCCGTGATCTCTGCGTTTAGCGACCCAACCACACAGCATCACCTCTTGGTCCAGCTGTGATATTCGTAACTCTCCGCAGGTGTGAGATCGGACCGTGCGACGTGACTTCGAAGGAGGGGTTGGGAGACTCTGAGAGAAGGTCATCTTAAATGGATACCATCCGGCTTAAGTTGGCCGCAAGACTTCGACCGACCGAAGCTTGCAGGTGTTGAATCCAAGCATACCTCTTGCTCTCGTTGTTGTCTGGAAATGTGTCCTCTTCCGCGACGCGCATTTCATATCAAGTCCCACGCTTCTACCTGGAAAACCTGGGCGGAGACCGGCCCCTATGCCGACCGTGTGGGCGAATTACTTGAAAAGGCCAAAAAACACGCGATTTTCCTCGGTTGGCAAATTGACTCGCGCTACCCCTTCACAGGTCCTGATGGCAAATCAGAACGCTTCAAAGAGAAGCTTGAGCGACTTTGCCGTCAAAATCCTGACTTCCAAGTTTACTTTCTTCTTTGGGATCATGCGACATTCTACACTGTCGAGCGCGAGAAGTTTCAAAGACGACTGTGGTCGCGCATTCACCAGCATGTTCACTTCGTCTTCGATCCACGGCATCCTTTCGGAGCATCCCATCACGAAAAGCTCGTACTGATTGATGGTGAGACAGCATTTTGCGGAGGGATCGACCTCTGCGATTATCGGCGCGACTACCCCGAGCACACGTGGTCGGATTCTCGACGCTCGCTGGATGGCAAACACGAGCGTCATGGCCCCTACCACGATCGTGCGGTCGAGGTCCAAGGTGATATAGTCCGAAGCCTCTACCAGCACGCAGAAAGCCGCTGGAAGCGCGCGAGTTCCCTTCCCTTCCCCACACCGCCCGCTGCGACTCAGGACTCAGGCCTCACTGTTTACTTGAGCAGGACTGCGTCCTATCCGAAATCCCTCCGTGAGCGAATCCGGAACCGCCTCACGCGAAAAATCAACCGCCGTCCTTCGCTCGTGAGGGAAAACGAACGACTGACTCTTGCGCTGATTCGATTAGCGAAGAACCGCCTGATCATCGAGGGACAGTATTTTTGGTCCAAGCGAATCACGCGTGCGCTGGTGAGAAAAATTCATGCGCAGAAAGGACGTCCTTTCGAAGTGGTCGTGATTCTGACCGATTTAACACGCCTGCGTGCACTCACGCGCCAGATGACCTCACATGGATATCAACTCCTGACGCAGGTTGAAGCCGCTTGCTCAATTGCAGGGATCCGACTGCTCGTAGGGCATCCCATCGTCCGCGCGCCCCCTCCTGAAAAATCCCATCGAGAAAAGGCGGTCTACGTGCACTCCAAACTTCTGATCGTCGACGACCGTTTCATTTCGATCGGTTCTACGAACCTCGCTGCTCGCGCCTTTCGAGTGGACTCGGAAGTGAACCTCACCTGGGAAGCAGTCCATCCGACCGAGCGGCCCCAGGTGGCAGCGTTTGCCGACGACGTGCTCCAGCACTGGGGTCTCTCTGCCGGAGCGACGATCGAATCGCAAAATAGCCATGCGATCTTGAAAGCTGTGACACCATCCCATGCACTCAAGAGTTGGATCCTGACTCACCCTTTTCTATCCGCTTTTCCGTGGAAGTTTTTTTTCGACCCGGAAGAAACCTGGGCAAAATCTTTTAAGAGTTGGCTCAAAGCCCGACGGTCGGGAATCAGGTAGGAAGGCTGCGCTTTCAATTCTGGCCGTCGTTTTAGGCCGCACGACCCGCGCTGGACGCGAGACGACCTTCGATTCCATTGAGCAATCGCTCGAGCTCCTCGATCCGAAAAGGCTTACGAAGGAAGTGCACTTTCCCAGGAGGAGCAGACAACTGAAGCTTTACGGCTGAGGCTCGAAGCTCACCCTCTTGAAGGGCGGAACAAAAAAGTATATCAGGTATCGATCCTTCTTTTGGAAGCGCTTGCAGCCAGCGCACGGCGAATTGCTCGCCACTCATTCCCGGCAATGAGAGATCGACCAAAAGGACCTGATATTGGCTCGCTGAATCGACCAAGAGAATCGCCTCTTCGCCGGTTCCTGCGAGATGTGATTGATGTCCTAAAGACTCCAAGACCCAACCCATCGTTTTTCGAATCGACTCATCGTCTTCAACAACAAGCACCTTGAGCATAGTGGTCAACGTCTCCTTCTCCTTGAGCGGCCTAAGGTCGATTCGGTTCCAACCTTGCACTGACGCTTGCAAGAAAGGACGGGGAGCCTCCCCGCAAGAAACTCATGGCTGGACAAAACAGGACGGCTGCAAAGAAAGAACCAGACTCGGTGCAACAGCAAAAAGTTCAGAGTCTTGGCTGGCAGGAGGCACACGATGAACTCGGGGAAGTCCGACTCCCTCCGAACGTCGAGTACGGTCCCCACACCTGGCGAGCTCTTCGGTCGCTAGCGGTATCAGACCAGAGAACCCCTGATATTCTCATCGAGGCGCTTCTTCATGTGAAGCGCGCCTGTGCCCGGGCTAATCGAGAAACAGGCGCGTTGGACACCGCCGTAGCCCAGACGATCGAAGAGGCAATCGAGAAGATATTGGCCGATCGAACGAACGATCCGGCACGGTGGAAAAGGCGCTTCCCTCTCGACTTCTGGCAGTCGGGCGCTGGCACGAATCTCAATATGAACGTGAACGAAGTGGTCGCTCGGGTCGCGAACGGCACTACTCCCAACGGCGTGATTCGCCCGCATGATCACGTCAATCGCTCCCAATCGAGCAATTCAGTCTTCCCGACGGCCACTCGGGCCGCGCTTTTGATCGAATCGCGCACACTCCTGCACGAGCTCCATCTGGCTTCAAAGTCGCTCACTCTTCGCGCGAAGGGCTGGAACGAACTCCTGAAACCCGCCCGCACCCACCTCCAAGACGCCGTCCCCACGACTTTCGGACGCGAGGTGAACGCTTGGGCTCAGGCGCTCGAACGTTGCCGGCACTGGATCGGTGAGTCGCGGACTGAGCTCCAAAAAATTGCGTTGGGCGCTGGCGCTGCCGGGACTGGCCTCTGCGTCCCCGAACATTTCGGAGAGCGAGCGTGTGAGGCGCTTCGCGAAGAAATCCACGAACCCGGCCTGACGGATCATTCCGAACAAGGCGTCGAC
>CANMSW010000100.1 GCA_947500275.1 Bacteriovoracaceae bacterium
CACGGGAAATCGATTCGTCGAGTCGACTTTCTTGCGGGGAACCTCGGCGGCAGTCAAAATTCAAAGCGGGTGCTCGAACAATAGATTTTCGAAAGTGATCATCGCCAACTCAGCCGGCACCGGGCTCTCCATCGTTGGAAGCGCGCTAGCTCCCGTATTGAATACCGTCGTCTCGGAATCACTGATTGCGAGTAATCAGGCTGGTATCGAATCTTCCTACAGTAGCGGATTAACCGTCGTCGCAAGCACCCTAGCGCTCAACACTAGAAGCGCTTACTACGCGAGCGACGACCAAGGATCTCTTTTTCACAATGTCGCGTTTTCAGGAAATGGAGGCGACTTGATCAACCTTCTCGATAGTACTCACCTCACATTTTCGCAAATCTACAACAGTAACAGTGGCGACTACTCTTTCGTCATGAATGGGAGCTCTGATGATATTAAGATCGCCGGAGTCGTTGGGGGGATTACTCCGACCAGTTATTCCACCGTCACCTGCTTCCATGACGGCGCCACGAACCCCGGTTTCACAAGTGTGCCCGGCGCCGAATGCGCTTCGTCGACAAGTACCTTCGAAGTCAAAACCGGTATTCCGAGCTTTACGGGCAAATTGATTCGAACCGATGAATTAGATTTGTCGGATGCATCGAACACTTCTGACGATACCCTATCAGTCGTCTTGGCCTCGGCGATCACCGATTGGTTTCAGTTTGAGAACCCCTACCGCGCTTGGGGGGCTTCATCCTCTGGCGCATGCACTTCATCTTCGTGCTCGATCTGGGACTGGAGACTCAGTCCAAGCGACACGTTTCTGCTTGGAAAATCGAATGACCTGACCACGGCTAACGAGTCACTCAGCGCCGAATCCGATTGTCCGAGTGTTGCTTTAGCGAATTTAACTCTGACCTCCGAGGGAGGCGGGACTACCTATTTAAAGCTCGCGTTCGAAACTTTGAATGACACCATCGGGGATGACGACGGCCTGTGCGAAGCGAACGAGTCCTGTATCTACACACCCTCAATCGGAATGGACCAAGGGGCCGCAAGCTGGGACTCCCCGGTACTTGAAACCTGCTCGATGGGGGGCAGCCCTGTCCTGGCTGGCGTCACCCTCAAAGCCTATAGTCGGTAATCGACAAAACTCGATGGCAGGTTGGGGCTCTGCGCCTTGCTCAGCTCGTCTATAACGGATGATTGAAAGCGCCCATGCGGCCGAACGCGAACTTTCGTCCTAAAACCGAGCAAAAATGAGCCTTTTGACCCCACTGAGTCGGCAACACTTTTTAGAGACCCCGTCGACCCCCGGACTCTGCGCCGTAACGCCATCATCCCATTAGGCTGATATAACGAAGCAAACCCACTCTCGCAGCGCCGAATCACCGCAGCTAAGAATCCACCCGCCTTCTGTGTTCACTTTAAAATAATTTTTATTAACAAATAAATTTCTAATTCATTCCATTACTAGACGCACTGCATTACCTATCGGGGCATCGGCAGGCCACTCAACGGACTGACGAAAACTCCGCAAGGTGCGGATTAGAAAGGTACCCCCCATGAAAACGCTCAAAACCCTCGCAGTCGTTGCACTCGCCCTCTCTTTCGCCCCTACCCTGAACAGTGCTCGCGCCGACTCGGCGGAACTCGAATCCGTGATAGCTAACGAGAGTCGTCGGTTGGCCGAACTTCAAACCTTTAGAATGCTTCGAATTGAAGCTCAGAATCAGATGGGAGCCGTGCGTGCGACACTCAGAACTGAAAGACCGGCCCGCCTCTGCGCAAAAATCGCACTCGCCCAAAGCGCTTTTGCGGCAGCCCTCAATCAGGCCAAGGTCGTCGACTCCGTCCCCCACCTTCCGGATGGACAACTGAGCAGTGGCCTGACCGAAATGATGACGACTGCAGATGACTTCGCAAGGTCGGCCTTGGGCTACTGCGGTATCCAATATAATGGCGTCATTGCTGCCCGGGAAGGCGACCGCAACAGCGCTGACTCCCCCGTGGTTACGGCGTATGTGTATTTGCAGACGATCGAACGACTCACCCAGACTTACGAGCGCGGCGCCCGCGCATTGAGGCTGCAAGCGATGGGGTACCGCCGTTAAAGCCCCCCACCATCCATAACCCCTTGAAATAAATATCGAATTTCTAACAATCCCCTGAACTGCCTTATGTTGACAAAATTAGTCGGAAATATTATCCCCCCCGACCGGAGGTTTCCCGTGAAAACAATAAACACCCCCCTCTTCCTGATCCCAGCTTTGCTCCAAGCTGCGGCATTCCAAGCCCCCACTGCCCTTGCCAACGATCGCGAAGGCGGCGGCTGGAGCAGCGGTGGCGGTAACGGGGTGGTTTGCTTCACGCAAGCGTCCTCGGCTTCCCGCACCCAGCGAGCCGGCGGTCTGATTCAAAACAATGATCTGTCCAAAGTCGCTTCCATCGAAACCTATGACCTTTTCGAGGCGCGCTCCCCCCGTGGGATGGATGCCATCGAACCGACCCTCATCGACATCGAGGCGGGTGAGAGTTCAAGATCCTACGTCGAGCGCATTGCACGCCGACTCGATCACACTGTGCCGGACCTCGCCCGAATCATCCGCCAGGGTCTTGAGCGTTTTCCGGAAGATCAGATCATCATTCACGCGAATGGTTTGCAGCAGCAGCGGGACATGGCCAGCGCCGACGAAATCACCGACTCAAACTGCGTGGTCACGACACTAGCCGCCCAATTTACAAGCGGATCCGAAACCTACCTGCACCTCGATGGACGACTCATGCGGCATGCGAAGCAATCCCGCTTGAGCCGCGCGGTACTCCTCCTGCACGAGGTGCTGTACCTTCATGCGCGACTCCTGGGACAGACCGACAGCCGATCCACACGCCACCTCGTGGCTTCCCTGATCACCCGCTCAGATAGTACGACAGTCCAAAGTCTCATCACAAATGCCCAAGCCCTTGGATTCCTTTCGAACGAAGGCCTCAGGCGAAGAAAAGCAGGTGGGAGTGATATTATCGGGCAATTGCGAGCCGTCCTTGCAGTCGATGAATTCGATGAAATGTCTTTGGAGCACAACCTTCATGGATATGCGCACATTCGACTCGCCCAGTGGATGAATCCGATCCGACAAGAAGCGTTGCGCGTTTTCGACGAATTCAATCTCCTTCAATCCAGTCGAATCGGGCGATTGCGAACAGTCCTCACTTCGGGGAGTCTACGCCCTGCCGAAGAGTGCTCTTCAGATCTATCGTCTTGCATTGAACACTTAGCTATCATGCCATCTCTGCTGTCCCCTCAACAAAGTTCGTCGCTCGACCAGGCGAGAAGCCTCGTCACAGAGCGAAGCGAGACCATCCGCGCTCGACTACGATCGTTCGTCGATTCCAATCTCAGGAGCGAGGTCCTGAGTACCGAGTCTCTTCCGCAAGACACTCGCCAACAAATCGTTGAAGACCTGGTGAGTTTCACCTCGTTTTTAGCGAATCAATCCGAAAAGGGATCCCTGTCTTATAGCGATAGAAGTCACGACCATCAGAATCCCTATGTGGACCGCGCGAGCGAACTATTCCATGGGGGGCGAAGGCTCTTTAGGGAGCGCGTGATCTTCTTTAGTACTCAGACGCTTCAGACCTCTCTCGACTACGCGATCGACCCAAGTAACAATCAGAGTCCATGAGTCTCTTTCAGGAAAAATCCTACCGCAGCGCGATCGAGAGAATCGTCAGCTCTCGGAAACACCTCGATTCGAGGATGCGATTCGGACTCCTGGCTGAAAGCATGCGGATCCAGAAGTCCTACCTCTCGAAAGTGCTGCGAGGAGACGCTCATTTATCAACCGACCAGTTGTATCTCGGCTGCAAGTATTTGGGGCTCACCCCAGAAGAATCCAAGTACTTGCAGCTTCTTCTTGAGTTCGAACGCTCGACACTCCCCGATCGAAAAGAGTCGCTGCGCAAACAAGTGGAGCGCATGCAGACCGTGCAGCTCGAGAGTAAAAAACACCTCAAAGCCGGGGAAGTTGCGCGAGACTCCGAAGAGCTGGCTCTTGGAAATGGCGCCTATTACTTAGACCCGACCCACCAGCTGGTCCATATCGCTCTGACGGTTCCTAAATACCTTTCCGACCCCCGTTTGATTTCCCAGGACCTGGGAATAGAACCAGAACGGGTCGAACAATCCATCGATGTCTTGACGAAGCTCGGGGTACTCGCTGTCAGCCAAGAAAACAGTGCGGGAAAACGCGCCCGCGGAAAAATCGAGCTTCTCCAGACCCAAGTCCACCTCCCTCGCGAATCCCCGTTCTACCGGCCCTGGCGGGCTCAGCTCCGACAGTGGGCGCTTCAACGCCTGTTGCAATTGGACTCAAAGAAGGCCTACACGTTCTCAGTCGTCTTTTCCGCCGACGAAGAAACGCGGACCGAAATCCAGGCTAAGTTTCTGGAGTTCCTGTCCTGGGTCGAAAAGCGGGTCGCAAAGACGAAGCCCGAGCGCGTTTACCAAATGAACTTTGACCTCTTTCGGTGGCTCGGCTGAACCTGCAGGCAGAGCTCACCCTTTTCCTGACTATTTTTATCTCTTTTCTTGCTTTTCTGACGCGTCCCCGTCATGAAGGCCCCGCCTATGCGTTTTATCGATGAAGCTAAAATTAGTCTCAGCGCCGGTCACGGCGGCCCCGGAAGCGTAAGCTTCCGTCGGGAAAAGTTTATCCCTCGTGGAGGCCCAGACGGCGGCGACGGCGGTGCTGGAGGTGACATCACCTTCATTGCCACCTCGCAACTGAGCACGCTCCAGGACTTCCGCTTTAAGCGTGAGTACAAAGCCGAAAATGGCTTACACGGCTCGGGCGCCAATAAGTCGGGACGCGACGGCAAAAGCGTCGAGATCCGGATCCCCGTCGGCACCATCATCCGAGACACAGAAACTTCTGAAATCCTTCACGATTTCGTCACGGAAGGCGAAACCTGGCTAGCTTGCGAAGGCGGTCGGGGCGGCAAGGGCAATGCGCACTTCGTGTCCTCCACCTTTCAAGCTCCCAAGTTCGCGCAGGACGGCGAAGCGGGCTCATTCCGAGATTTGACTCTCGAGCTTAAACTCCTCGCTGACGCCGCGATCATCGGATTTCCGAATGCGGGCAAATCAACTTTGATTTCACGCATGAGCGCAGCCCGACCAAAAATCGCGGACTACCCTTTCACCACCCTCACCCCAAACTTGGGAGTCGTGGACTTGAACGAAGTCGGCAAGAGCTTCGTGATCGCGGATATCCCGGGATTGATCGAAGGCGCGCACGCCGGTCTCGGATTAGGAACTAAATTTCTTAAACATATCGAGCGGACGGCGATTTTCGTTCACCTCCTCGATGGGACCCAGCTTCTCGACGATGCCACCAAGCCCGACGAAGACAGCTTTCAGCAAGCAATCAAAGCTATTGCGAAACGCTACGAATCGATCCGGAACGAGCTCGGTCTCTTCAATGAAGAGCTCCTAAAAAAACCGGAGATTGTCGTCCTCAACAAACTCGACCTTCTCGAGAGCGATCCGGAATTAATCGAAAAATCCCGCAAAGAACTCCGGAAAGCGATCAAGAAACTACGCGCCGATTCGCCGCCTCGAGAAGCCGAACCGATGGTGATATCAGCCGTCAGCGGTCGGGGTGTCCAAGAAGTGATCATGGCCGTTTATACGGAAGTCGAGAAGGACCGCGAGCGACGGAGACAAGAAGCGGGGGGCGTCGAAGCAACCCCGAAGAAGTACCGAATGCCTGACGACGAAACGATTCAGTTCTGATCTGAGGTTTGTAGGACATGTCTCAACGTCCCCCGCGCTGGTCTGAATGCACGGCCCTTTTCGGGGGGCGCTTTGACCCACCTCACCTCGGTCACGAACAGGCACTGGAAGGTCTATTCGAGACCCCAGGGGTTTCACGCGTTTTAGTCGTCCCGAGCGGAAATCCCCCCCACAAATCCACTGCAGCCTCCAACGAAGCCCGCCTCGAGCTCGCCAAAGAGGCCTTCAAAAAGCCAGGAAGGGCTCGCCCTGTTGAAATCTTGGACGACGAAATCGAACGGACTCGCCTCAGCGGTTGCCCTGGATACGCATGGGACACCCTCCAGGCACTTAAGGGCACGTATGGGGACAGTTTAGCGTTCGTCATCGGTGCAGACCAACTCCGCGACCTCCCCCAGTGGCACCGATTCCCTGAAATTCTAGGGCTTTGCCACTGGATCGTTCTTGAGCGCCAGCCGGACGGCCAAGCGGTCGTCGGTGAAGCCATCAAGACGCTCATCGGGTCGGGCCTCCTCCGTCCGAAACCTGAATGGTCGACCCAAGGGCTACCCGCTCTGGAGGTCTCCCACTCTCCCGGCCGCACGCTCCTGGTCTGTCCGACGAAGGCTCCAGCCGTGTCATCGACCGACATTCGAGAGCGCCTTGCCCGGGGCGAGCGACCTGAAACCCTCCCGATATCGCCAGAAGTTGCGCTTCGTTTGAAGAGCCTGAAGCTCTATGGTACGGGGCATTGAAAGAAAAAATTATGACGTCACAAAAGCCTGCTTCCTCTTCCTCCTCTACTTCCACCCCAGCCGAACTGATGGCTGACCCATCCCGTAAGATGGCCCTCGAGTGCGCCCGCGCAGCCCTCGACAAGAAAGCTGAAAACTTGAAGCTCCTCGATTTATCCGAGCTTTCAAGCTTCACTGAATACTTCGTCATTTGCAGCGGGACGTCGGACCGACAAGTCCAGGCCATCGCAGACGCGGTTGCTAGCATGATGAAACAAGAGGGCATTCAATGCCTCTCTCAAGACGGCTACAGTGAAGGCCGTTGGATCGTCATGGACTTCGGATTTGTTGTGGTTCACGTTTTCCTCGATGCGCTTCGTGAGTACTACGACCTCGAGAATCTTTGGGCGGAAGCGCCTCGCGTGAAAATCCCGTCCGAGTTCTACGGACAAGCAGCGAGCCGGCTGAACTGAAGTCACGCCGGCCCATGGCTAGGCTTCACATCTACGCATTTGGAAAACTGAAAGCGCCCGGCATTCGGGATGCTACAGATTACTATTTGCGAAATTTAAAGCCGTGGGCGCAAGTCAACGAAGTTGAAATCAAGCAACACGAGCTTGCGGATCGCAAGCCCGCGAGCCGGTTGATTGCCCAGCAAAAAGAATCTGAAAAACTCGATGAAGTCCTCTCCAAACTCGACCGCGCTCGAACCCGAGTCATTATCCTCGATGAGCGTGGTGCACAGTGGGCGACCGAGGAGTGGTCGAAGCGCATCGAAGCGTGGCAACTGGAGTCGATATCAGAACTCGTTTTCTGTATCGGTGGCACCACGGGGTTCGATCCTCACTGGGTGAAGAAAAACGCGCATGCGACCGTGTGCTTCGGAAAACAAACCACTTCGCATGAGATTGCTCGACTGATTTTGTCGGAGCAACTCTACCGTGCGTTCAGCGTGTTGAACGGTCACCCCTACCATGTAGGAGGTTAATCCTGTTGCCGTCCTGCCGGCAGGATTTGCCGATCCATTCCGAACCCATCAAATGATACCCTCTTCGAGTAGGATGGCTTCATGCGATGAAGCTAAATCGACTCTCAAGAGAGGAATATCGAGTGGGTTCAATCATCAGAAAAAACATCTTCGTTCTTATCTCATTACCTTGGGCACTCGAGGCCTGTTCGACTTCAGCACCTAACGCTCCTGTTTCGAATGCGTCTCCTCAGGCAAGTCGAG
>CANMSW010000101.1 GCA_947500275.1 Bacteriovoracaceae bacterium
CCACTAATCTTAACTTTTTGGCCTTTCGACAAACTCCCCTTCAAACTATCAAACACAAGCTCAACGAGCTCGCCGGCCTCCTTCTTGGAGAATCCGAGCTTCGCATAGAGTGCGTCCACGATATCCGCTTTGGTCATCGCCACAGAAGGCCCCCTTTTGATTCACACCGAAGCAGAGCCTCTTCGCTCTGCTCTTCCTTGGGCCTGAAGTACAAAAGTCAGCGTTACCGTAACTCTGCGCCGAACTCTTTCTTCCAGGCCTCGATGATCTTCGCACTCGCCCCTTCGGTTTCTGACTCCTGAAGAGCTCGAGTGTCTTCAGAAAAGATAACCTTCAATGCAAGGCTTGTCATCCCCTCGGGCACCTGACTTCCACGGTAAACATCGAAAACTTTGGCGCTTTTCGCGAAAGGCTTGCCGGCTTTAAGTGCCGATTGAACCAGCTTTTCAGCCGGAACATCCGACTTAACCAAGAGGGCGTAATCCCTCTCCATCGGTGGAAAGGCCGACCAAGGCTTAAACGCGCGCTCCTCGCCCGGGCCGCGAGAAAGCTTCGAGAGCAGCTCCCAATCAAGCTCGACGACCCAAAGCGCGCTGCGCGCTTTCCACCCTCGCGTCAGCCGTGGATGGAGGAGTCCCATGACCCCCGCGACCGCGTTGCCCGCCAAGATTTCGACACTTTGACCGGGATGAAGCATTCGAACTAAAGGGCTATCAGGCGACCGGGTCGAGGCAAGTGGAGAGAATCGAACGCCCCGCGTACCCAAGTCTTGTAGAAGCCGCTCGACGATCGCTTTTAAATCGAAGAAGTCCACTTCTGCGATCTCGGGCTTAAGGCCATGCTCCTGACGACTACCGGAAACGACAATTCCCAACTTCCACTTCTCGATGACCCCTGTTTCCATTTCTCCACGCGCTTCGATCTTTCGAGTTTCGCCTTCAGGGAGATGAAAAGTCGGACGGAGTTCGAACAGCCGAACAGCGGGCACTTCAGAGCCGAAGTGGTGACGCCAGTTATCGAGTGTGTTTCTGATTAATCCAGGAAGAATCGACGGCTGGAGAGCCGCAAAATCCTCGCTGAGCGGGTTCAAAACTCGAATCGAATTCTCGAATCCAAGTTCTTTGAGCCATCCCTCGTGAGTGAACGCTAAGTTCACTGCCTCGAGGAGGCCGGCTCGAACCAACGAGTCTTTCGCCCGGTTCATGACCGTCAATGCGCCCATAGACGGATCGGAGACCCTTGAGATCGGTGCATTCGTCAGTTTAGGAATCGTTGCAGGGATGCGATCATACCCGACGGAACGAGCGATTTCTTCGGCCAGGTCTTCACGCAGATTCAAATCCAAACGGTGTGCAGGCGGAGTGACTCGCCACTCTTTCACTGAATCCTTCTGAATTTCACAACTTTGAGCGAGAAGTTCTTTCTCGATCTCGGCCTCCGTCAACGGCATGCCCAAGAAGTCCGCAAAGAACGCCGGATCAACCGATATCAAACGTCGAGACTTTTTGAGCCCCTCACCCGAACGCGAAGGAAGAACCGCGCTCGTCGCGCCCGAGACCTGCGCGCCGGCGAGGTCCTGGAGGAGTTGAACGAGACGCCCCATGGCCCCTGCTACACCCAAGGGATCGACCCCGCGCTCAAAGCGATGCGCAGCTTCCGTTTTCTTTGAGTGTCGCGAGGAGGCTCGGCGCACTCGCACCGGGGCAAACTCGGCTGATTCGAGTAGAACCTCAGTGGTCCCCGACTCGACCTCTGAATTTCCTCCCCCCATCACACCCGCTAATCCGACTGATCGAGCTCCATCAAAAATGACGAGTTCTTCGCCCTGAAGCTTGACGCTGGTTCCATCAAGCAGTGGGAGTTCTTCCCCTACTTTCCCGGAACGAACGCCCAGGATTTCACCCTGAAGCTTAGCCGCATCATAGGCATGAGTTGGCTGTCCCAGTTCCAGCATCACGAGATTTGTTGCGTCGACCACATTGTTGATTGAGCGACTTCCAAGAGTCTCGAGCCTTCGCACAAGCCAGGCCGGAGACGGAGCCACTTTCACATTCTTCAGGGACACTGCCCAAAACTGCGGGGAGTCTTCTCCTGCTTCGAGTTTCAGGGTCACTTTCGAGGGCGTCTCTTTCACCCACCTCTCGAGCTCCTCGCGGGTGTATCCTTTTGGGAAACAAACTTTCTTACCCAAAGCCGAAGCCACTTCACGAGCCAGACCCACGTGACTCAAGCAGTCCGAGCGATTTGCAGTCAACTTTAACGTGAGAACGATATCATCACGTCCCAGGATTTCAGCGAGGGGACGCCCGAGTGGGGTCGACTCAGGTAGAATCATGATGCCTTCTGATTCCGCCGCCATTCCCAATTCAGCTTCCGAGCAGAGCATCCCATTTGAAACGACACCGCGGATTTTGCTTTTCTCGATCTTAAGGCCATTCGGGAGCTTCGCACCGATTTGCGCGAGGGCCACGATGTCGCCGGCCTTCATATTCTGCGCACCGCAGACAATCTCCAGGGGCTCGCCGCTCCCGAAGCTTACCGAGCAGAGGCTCAGGCGATCGGCTTCCGGATGACGATTGCGCTCCAGAATTTTAACGCTCACCACTTTTTCCCAGCCATCCGACTGAGATTGAAGCTCTTCAACCTCCAGACCTCGGCGAGTGAGAAGCTCTCCCAAAGATTGCGCACCCGCCATTCCGGTACCGAGACTGGAGAGATCTACGAGCTCATTCAACCATTTCCACGAAACACGCATGGCGGCCTCCGAAAGATATCACTTCACCAGAAGACTCACTTCCGGGGAAAAACCCCGCAGAGCCCGATTCAAACTGAATTAAAATTGACCGAGGAATCGAACATCCCCTTGGAACATGAGGCGGAGATCTGGAATACGATGCAACAGCATCGCGATTCGCTCAACACCCATACCAAAGGCAAAGCCCGTGACTTCACGCGGATCATAGCCCGCGACCTCGAAGAGTTTAGGATGTACCATACCGGCACCCAAGATCTCGAGCCAGCCGGTGCCTTTACAAACGCGGCACTCATGCTTCGGACTTGTGCCGCACTGGAAGCAGCTCACGTCCACTTCTGCGCCAGGCTCCACGAAAGGGAAGTAGCTGGGGCGCAAACGGATGCGCGTCTCAGCTCCGAAAAGCTCTCGCGCGAAGAACTCGAGCACGCCCTTCAGATCGCTCATCTTCACATGGCGATCCACCCACAAACCTTCCACTTGATGGAACATCGGTGAGTGCGTTGCGTCTTGATCGCAACGGTAGACTGCGCCCGGGCAGAGAATGCGAACAGGCCATTCACGTGAACGAAGCGCCCGCATTTGGACGGCCGAAGTATGGGTTCTAAGAACAACGCCTGGCCCGAGGAAGAAAGTATCCTGCATATCCCGCGCAGGATGGTCCTTCGGAATGTTAACTGCTTCAAAATTGAGGAAGTCAGTCTCCGCCTCAGGCCCCGTCATTACATCGAAGCCCAGACGACCGAAAACTTCGGCTATCTTGCGAGTCGTTGTGGTGATCGGATGGAGCGCGCCCCTGTGAGAGAAGCGCGAAGGGAGAGTAATATCAATTCGCTGAGAGCGAATTTCTTGATCGAGTGCTGCGCCTTCGAGGGATGCCTTTTTCAGAGCCATCGCCTCTTCGATCTTGCGCTTCCACTCGTTTGCCACTGCCCCGATTTTGGGCCTTTCAGTGGCGGGGACCGAGCCGAGTCCTTTCAGGACTTCGCTCAGCCCCCCCTTTTTTCCAAGTACGGAGATTCGAACCTGCTCGAGCGAATCCAGACTGGTTGCAGCCTGGACTTCGTTCAGAGCTTTTCCACCGAGAGCTTCCAGTTGATCGAGCATGGTGCTTACGGGGCTTTCCTTCTCGCCCGAACTCCGTTTTTTAAGATCTGATCGAGAGCCAGCCGCCCTCGCTTCAAAGCAGATTAAACTGCTGGAGCGAGAGAGCGGACTTGATCAACGATAGCTGCGAAGCCGCGTGGGTCAACAATCGCGATATCGGAAAGAACTTTCCGATCGAGGCTGACTTCAGCTTTCTTCAAAGCAGAAATGAAGCGGCTGTAGCTGATGTTGTTTCCAGATGTCGCTGCCGAGAGGCGCGAGATCCAGAGTCCGCGGAAGTCACGCTTCTTAGCGCGGCGATCGCGATAAGCGTACATGAATGCACGGTCTACGGCTTCAGCTGTACGCTTGAATTTATTCTTCCGTCCTAAGACAAACCCTTCGGCACGGTCCAAAACTTTCTTATGACGTCTGCGGCGTTTAAAACCACGTTTTGCGCGAGGCATGGGTACTCCTTCTCACCAGTTGGGCTGCAAATCTGAATGACCTTGTTACCAAGAGAACTCAGATCTTAACCCCGTTTTCAAAGAGGCTGGGTTGGACTCGATAAGACCTACTCAGCCAGAACCTAAAAGCAGTGCGAGTCAATTTCGACTCAAACCGCTCTCAAAAATCTTAAACAGAACCGTACGGCAGGCACTTTTCAATGTGCTTAATATCGCCATCGAAAAGGATGCCTGGGCCACGAAGCTTAAGCTTACGTGCCGAGGACTTATTGCCCATGTTGTGGCGCTTGTTCGTGCGCTTGAACTTCACTTTGCCAGTGCCAGTGAATTTGAAACGCTTTGCTGCTGCTTTTTTTGTCTTCAGTTTCATGAAAAGGACTCCGATTCAGCCCACCCCATCTGGGAAGGGACGCAACTGCCAAAGGCTGCCGCTCAACTCAAAATGAGCCCGCAACCTAATTCAACCGATGGGCTACCGTCAAGCGCCAGAATTGCCCGATTCTGAGTTCGTTCCACTTCCCGGAGGCATTGGAATGATCATTTTAGCGACTTCCGGCTTCGCACCTACTTTTTTGGCCCCTGCCGGCATGGGAGCCAGGATCATAATCAGCTTCTTCCCTTCGAGTTTCGGGAAAGCTTCAACGATCGCGATATCTTTCACCATATCCGCCAGTTGGCGCATAATCTTGTGACCGTTTTCAACGTAAACGATCTCCCGACCACGGAACATAATGGTGATTTTAGCTTTGTCACCGTCCTCAAGGAACTGACGGACGTTTTTAAACTTATAATCGAGGTCGTGCTCCTCGGTCTGAGGACGAAGCTGAATCTCTTTGACCTTAATCACGGTCTGTTTCTTCTTCGCTTCGTGCTCTTTCTTCTTTTTCTCGTACTTAAACTTGCCGTAATCGAGAATTTTGCAGACCGGAGGAGAAGCATTGGCTGCCACTTCCATCAGGTCCAAACCTTTGTCCCGCGCCATTTGAAGCGCCTGAAAAGTAGGGACAACACCTAAAGCTTCGCCATTCTCATCAATCAGGCGAACTTGAGGCACACGGATGCGCTCATTGACACGATGCTCATCGCGACTCGGAGCCTGGAAGCTCGGCCGTGGCCCACGAGGGCGCGGGTACGACGGACCCGATGGGCTGGATGGGTTAGAAGGATTCGACGGGTTCGATGGATTTGACGGTACGAATGCCATGTGAGGTTTTTCAAAATCTCCTGAGTTTGTCCTGCGTTAACGAACGCCCTGAATTCTGTCAAGAAACGAGGCGTTTAAACCCCTACCTAGGGGTCTTCAGAACGAAAAATGGGCCGTTCCAGCCCCTTTCGGGACCCGAACCGGCCCATTGTCATCACTAAAACTTAAGCTTGCTGAGCTGCAGCTTCATGAGCAGCAGTCCCTGCAGACGCTTTCTTGGTCGTTTTCTTAGCGGTCGAAGCCTTTTTCGGTGCAGCCTTTTTGGTTTTGCCCTTTTGGGCTTTCGACACAGCTTCTTTCAATCCGACCTTACGGGTGGTCGCGATGAGCTTTTCGAGCTCTTTCTTTTGACCATCGACGAATTTACGGAGTTTTTTTACTTCCGAAGGAATTTGTTTTTGGAAGCGCTCAAGTTCTTTGCGCTCTTTTTCGAGGAAGACGCGAACTTTTTTCACGTCAGAAGTCAGAAGCTTCTTCACTTCTTTGCCTTGGCGCTCAGCATACTTGCGAGCTTCTTCAACCCAGCTCTGGTCTTGAACCAGGCCTTGGAGCTGTTGTTGAGCGGCTTTCATTTTGCCAACGATCTTCTTCAATTCAGTGTTCATTTTTGATCTTCCTTCCCAAGATTCGATTTCTGATATCCCGCGCACCACTTCTAGCGGCCCTGACCCTGGAACATCTCCTCGGTCACGGCCATTCTACCTGAGTGTGTGCCAATTCTGGAATATTTCTCTGCGATTCCGCAGAGATTGAGACAGATTTTTGCATCCCCCTAGGGGCGCTCAAGCATCCCAGGACTTCGCGATCGGTATCCTACGCCCAACCCCAAAGGCCTTTGGGGACACTTTTAAAACCGGCGCTGCCTGGCGGCGCTTAAACTCATTGAGCTCGACCTTCCGAACAATGTCCCGGACCCAGGATCGTCCTGAAGGGGTTCTGGGGAAGCGCTCACCCAGACGCTGCTCAAGATCCACCAAAGACTCCCCTTGCTCAAGGTATGACTGAAGAAGCTCATCCAGGGCATCATAGGGCGGAAGCGTGTCCTGATCCTTTTGGTCGGGGCGTAATTCGGCGGAGGGCGGTTTTTCTAGGATTCGCGCGGGAATGACACCGGAATGTAGCGCATTCAAGTGGCGGGCGAGCTCGTAAACTTGAGTTTTATAAACATCCCCAATGGGCGCCAGTGCACCACACATATCGCCATAAAGGGTGCAATACCCGGTCGCCATTTCCGACTTATTTCCTGTCGTCAGAACAAGGGCCCCATCGTGATTGGAGAGCGCAAGCAGGATGAGCGCCCGAAGGCGGGACTGCAAATTTTCTTGAGCCACAGGCGCTAACGCTCCAATTCCCTCTGAGATCTCTCTCTGGGCCGCCGTAAAGAGAAACTTGATCGGTTTAACCCGAAGCTCGACCCCTAACTGGCGGGCCAAAATTTCGGCATCCTCAAGGCTATGCCCACTTGAGTACTGACTCGGCATCGCCACAGTAAGCAGATTCTCGCGGCCCAGGGCCTCCACGGCGAGAACAGCGATCACGGCCGAATCAATCCCTCCGCTTAAACCTAAAATCGCTTTCTTAAAGCCGGTCCTCTGAAAGTAATCCCGAATGCCGCAGACCAATGCTCGATGGAGCACTTCGACTTCAAGCGGCGGGACATCCTCCCGCTCCAGGGAGCCGGGCTCGACCCAATGAAGGGGCTCGGCGCCTCCCGGCTGCCAATCCAGGCATCCGAACGCCGTCCGGAAGGCTGGCAGACGCCCAGAGAGTTCACCGTCGGGAGACAAGACGAAAGAGGCCCCATCAAAGAGTACCTCGTCCGTTGCCCCCACTTGATTGATATAGATCAACGGGGCACTGAGACGTTTCGCAATATCCCCATGGATCTGCTCGCGACGCTCACGCTTATTCTGTTCGTAGGGACTCGCTGATACTGAAAGAAGAAGCTTAGCCCCTTGTTTCTCAAACTCAGCAACGGGATCGATCCCATAGAGTTTCCGGCCGCGAGCGCTATCCAAGCCCCAAAGGTCCTCACAGATGGCAATCCCGACGGGGATCCCATCGCAATCCCAAAGCCGAATTTCACGCGCGGGCTCAAAGTACCGCGCTTCATCAAAAACATCATAAGTGGGAAGGAGAGACTTGGCCTGGCGGAAGACTTCCCG
>CANMSW010000102.1 GCA_947500275.1 Bacteriovoracaceae bacterium
ACAGCTACCCACTCTTCCACGTTGCCTTTACCGGAACCCATTCGGGTCTCAGCAGCCTTTTTCGTCACTGGCTTATTCGGGAAAATACGAACCCAAATCTGACCGCCCCGTTTTACGGAACGGGTCATAGCAACCCGGGAAGCCTCAAGCTGACGTGCGGTAATGCGACCGCACTCAGTTGCCTGAAGCCCGAATTCTCCAAAGAAAAGCGTTCCACCCCGAAGGGCGGTCCCACGCATTTTACCTTTGGCTACTTTTCTCCACTTTACGCGCTTAGGAGCCAACATCGCCTATATCCTCAATTAACCCGACACCGTGGCAGCTTTCGCTTCCACCGCAGCTTGCTTCTTAAGTGTCTGACCTTCACCATGGTAAACCCATGCCTTCACGCCGATGACACCGTAGGTCGTGCGGGCTTCCGCCGTACCGTAATCTATGTTCGCACGCAAGGTATGAAGTGGAACGCTGTCTTCACTGTACCATTCAGTACGAGCGATCTCGGCGCCGCCTAAACGGCCGGAGACACGAATTTTAATCCCACGAATCCCTTGCTTAAAGGCAGAAGTCATGCACTTCTTCATTGCACGACGGAAGGCTACGCGCTTCTCGAGCTGTGCCGCGACGTTTTCTGCAATCAAAGTAGCGTTAGCCTCAGGCTTTTTCACTTCGATGATATTCAAGAAAACTTCATTTTTTGAAAGTTTCTGAACATCTGCCTTGAGTGACTCTACGCCGGCACCTTTTTTTCCAATCACGATACCAGGGCGTGCGGTGTGAACATTGATTTTAACCTTGTTCGCAGCGCGCTCGATTTCGATTTTAGCAATACCAGCAGAGTAGAGCTTTTCTTTAAGGTACTTACGAACCTTGATATCTTCATGCAGCAAACGACCATAGTCGCGCTTCGAAGCGTACCAACGGCTATCCCAAGTACGGGTAACGCCAAGCCTGAATCCAATCGGATGTACTTTCTGACCCATAATCTCTCCTGATCCTCAGCGCTCTGCCAAAACCACTTTTACGTGGCTGGCTTTCTTATTGAGCCGATGTGCCGACCCTTTTGCACGAGGCATAAACCGTTTCAAAGTTGTGGCCTGCCCTACCAAGATCGTCTTAACAAAAAGCTGATCGAGGTCGACGGAACCCTTCTGGTCAGCGTTTGCAACAGCGCTCTTCAAGAGTGTCCGAAGAACTTGCGCAGTACGCTTACGAGGAGAGAACTCGAGGTAGGACATCGCTTCGTTGATGCCTTTGCCGCGGATTTCATCCGCTAACAAACCCACCTTACGAGGCGTGATCCGGACGGAACTGACTTTTGCCGTAACTTCCATAAATCCACCTCACCCTTACTTTGCTGCCGGTTTAGCAGCTGCTGCTGCTGGCTTAGCGCCGTCGGTAGCAGCTTTCTTCTCAGCCGGAGTGTGACCGTGGAAGGTACGGGTAAGAGCAAACTCACCGAGTTTGTGTCCAACCATATTTTCCGTCACGTAGACCGGCACGAATTTTTTTCCGTTATGAACTGCAAACGTCAACCCAATGAAATCAGGAAGAATCGTTGAACGACGCGACCAGGTTTTGATCGGTTTACGATCTTGGGTTTGACGAGCGACAGTCACCTTCTTAGAAAGGTGATCGTCGCAAAAAGGGCCTTTTTTGATTGAACGAGCCACGGATCAATCTCCTATTACTTGCGACGCTTCACGATGAAGCTGTCAGTTCTCTTGTTGTTACGGGTTTTATACCCCTTCGTTGGAACGCCCCACGGAGTACGTGGGTGCCCGCCGCCGGAGCTCTTACCTTCACCACCACCGTGTGGGTGGTCGATAGGGTTCATGGAAACACCGCGGTTGGTAGGACGGATACCCATCCAGCGAGCACGTCCCGCCTTACCAATTTTGATATTCTCATGCTCAAGATTAGAGAGCTGACCAATCGTTGCGCGGCAGCGATTATGCACAAGGCGCATCTCACCGCTAGGCATTTTAACTTGGCAGTACTCGCCCTCTTTCGCCATCAACTGAGCGAAGTTCCCTGCTGATCGAGCAGTCTTACCGCCACGACCAGGGATCAACTCCAAGTTATGGATCACAGTTCCCACTGGGATCGAAGCGAGTGTCAAAACGTTACCTGGCTTAATATCAGCCGACTCACTAGCAACAACTTTGTCGCCAACGTTCAGGCCAAGAGGGGCCAAGATGAAACGCTTTTCTCCGTCAGCATAATTGACGAGAGCGATATAAGCGGTTCTGTTTGGGTCATACTCGATCGACGCCACAGTCGCAGTAATATCGACTTTATCGCGCAAGAAATCGATTTTGCGATACTTGCGCTTGTGCCCACCACCGATATGGCGAACCGTCATCTTACCGAATTGGTTGCGCCCACCTGTTTTGGTGAGAGAGGAAGTCAGACTACGTGGACGCTTCGGCAGTTCTTTCTTCGGAGTAAGGACCGAGAAGTCTGCTACCGACTTGTAACGTAGCGAAGGAGTGACTGGTTTAAAAGTTTTTACTGGCATTTGAACACCATCCCGTCATCACTGGTTCGAGAAGAAGTCGATCTTTTCGCCAGAGGCGAGTGTGACCAGGGCCTTCTTCCAGTTCGAGTGTTCTGCGAAACCGCTACCGAAACGCTTCGTCTTTCCGTGAACAACCATCGTGTGAACGCTGGTTACGCGGACGTTGAAGAGCTTCTGAACAGCATCTTTGATCTCAGTCTTATTTGCTTTCACATCTACTTCGAAAGCGTACTTCGAGCCAACTTCAGCTAAAGCAGCACTTTTCTCGGTAATGATCGGGCGACGAATCACTTGATAAATATTACGCATGGCTAACTCCTCACTCCGCCACTGCAAGGCGCGCTTCGACGTCCTTGACAGCCTGCTTGGAGACCAAGATCCAGTCGTAGCGAACGATATCGTATACGTTCACGCCTTCAGACCGTAGCACTTTCACATTCTTGAGGTTCCGACCCGAGAGCTCGAGCCCACGGTTTTCGCTGTCCACAAGAAGAGCTTTTTCTACGCCGAATTTCTTCGAAAGAATTTCACCGAGGACTTTCGTCTTTGGTGCTTGGAGATTGAACGCATCCACAACCAACAGGCGCTTAGCGGCAACACGATCTGAAAGCGCCGAGCGAAGAGCTCCACGCATCATCTCTTTAGGAGTTGCTTGCACATAAGAACGCGGCTGAGGGCCGAAGTTCTGTCCACCACCTGGCTGAAGAGGAGAACGGGTCGAACCCTGGCGGGCATTACCAGTTCCCTTTTGGCGGAATGGCTTCTTACCACCACCACGAACTTCGCCTTTGGTTTTAGTCTTCGCAGTACCTTGGCGACGGTTCGCCAATTGAGCTTTGATGACTTGATGAACGAGAGGGAAATTTACATCTACGCCAAACACGCCTTCGGCGAGATCGACTGTTCCGACTTTTTTATTTTCGAGATTAACTACATCAAGCGTCGGCATATCTCACCCAATTTTCTTCACAGCCCGACGGACTGTAACGATTCCACTTTTCGGACCTGGCACGCTGCCATGAACGAGAAGGAGATTGTTTTCAAGATCAACGCGGACAACGCGAACATTCTGCACAGTCGTCCGAGCATGGCCCATCTGACCGGGCATTTTCTTGTTCTTGAAGCACTTTGCAGGATCAGCGCGGTTACCGATCGAACCGAGCGAACGGTGGGAAACCGACGCTCCGTGCGACTTGAAGCCCCCAGCCATGTGGAATCGCTTCATTCCACCCTGGAAGCCTTTACCCTTGCTCATGGCAGTCAAGTCGACAAAATCGCCTTCTTTAAGAAAGTCTGGCGAAAGAACCGATCCCACTGATAGGCCATCTGCTGTAGCGCCGTTCTCAAGGCGAAATTCTTGATAGTGATAGAAGCCGGACTCGCCGACTTTCTTCGCATGACCTTGTTCAGCCTTGGTAGCCGACTTAGCCTTACGAGAAATGAAGCCTACCTGCACTGCAGAGTAGCCTTCTTTTTCTTTACCTTTAACCTGAGTCACGACTGCAGATTGAAGGTCGATCACGGTCACAGCGAGACTCTCGCCGTTTTCCGTGAAAACTTGGGTCATTCCGGCTTTTACGCCGAGAATGCCGCCACGCCCTTGTGACAAGGTCACCTTCGAACGAGCTTCGCTCGCCGGAGTTACCTGTTGGGTTTGATTCTCCATGTTGCTCTCCAACAAAACCCCTCAGAGAGGAGGGGAGCTCTTTTTCCGATTTTCCCTATCACAGCATCACCGGGAAGCCGCCCTACCCTATGGGTTGGGGCCGCCGGATGCTTTCATGTTAGGATCGTCGAGCCGTTTGACTTTCCTTCCGGGATCTTCAAGAAGATGCGGAAGATAGTTTCATTCGACCCAATGTGCTTAATGATATCGTCAAATACTCCAACGACTCATTAAGACTTAATTTCTACGTCCACGCCGGCAGACAAGTCGAGCTTCATGAGAGAGTCGACTGTTTGCTGCGTAGGCTCGAGAATATCGAGGAGACGCTTGTGCGTCCTTACTTCGAACTGCTCGCGGGATTTTTTGTCTACATGGGGCGACCGGAGAACGCAATACTTATTGATGACAGTCGGCAGCGGGATTGGGCCGCGGACAGTAGCACCGGTGCGCTTAGCCGTATTGACGATCTCCCAGACGGATTGATCGAGAACACGGTGATCGAAAGCTTTTAGTTTGATACGGATCTTATGTTCCATTGCCATACTTCATCTCCGATAGGGGAAAGGTTGGACTTTCCCGGTTATGCCTCAGGGGTTCCTTAAGGCCTCCGGAGTTACCTCCCCTCGATGAAAGAGAAGGGAGCAATCTCCAGAGCTTTTAAAAAATACCGAGTCGCCGCATATAGCCTTAAGCGGCTACGATTAACAACCAAAAAACTTAGAAATTTGCACCGGTATAGCCAGCAGGAGCCGGTATTGCCCCAGCTTTAATGAGAATATCCTGTGCCACGTTGCCAGGAACGGAGTCGTAACGTGCAAACTCCATCGAGTAAGTGGCTCGCCCCTGCGAGGAAGACCGAAGCGCTGTGGAGTAACCAAACATGGTCGCCAACGGCACCTCGGCCTTAATGACCTGAAGTCCGTGCCTCATGCCCATATTGAGGATTTTACCCCGGCGACTGTTAAGGTCCCCGATCACGCCGCCCATATAGTCCTCTGGACAAGTAATCTCACAGGACATGACGGGCTCCAGGATCATCGGCCCAGCCAACTTGGCAGCCTCACGGTAGGCCATTGAAGCTGCAACCTTATAGGCCATTTCTGAGGCCTCTAGCTCGTTATAGGATCCATCGAGCAGCGTTGCCCGAATATCCGTTGCTGGATAGCCTGCCTGAATGCCACCCAGCATCGATTCCCGCACACCCTTCTCGATCGCAGAAATAAACTCTTTAGGAATCTTCAGGGGCGCAATAGTCGATACAAACTCAAAACCCCCTCCTCGCGGAAGCGCCTCGAGCTTAATCACGCAGTGTGCGAAATGATTTTTTGTGCCCACCATGCGTTGAAACTTTGCATCAAACTGCCCGGTGCCGGAGATCGTCTCCTTATAGGATACCTGAGGCGCCCCCACATTCCCTTCGACCTTAAACTCTCGCTTCATTCGATCGACGATAATTTCTAGGTGCAACTCCCCCATTCCACTAATGAGGGTCTGTCCCGTTTCATCATTCGCAGAAACACGGAAGGAAGGGTCTTCCATCGCAAGACGTCCAAGCGCACCCGCAAGCTTTTCTTGATCAGCCTTTGTCTTGGGTTCGATGGCGATAGAAATCACGGGATCAGGAAAGTCCATTTTCTCGAGAAGAATGGGATGTTTCTCATCACAAAGCGTATCACCCGTAATTGTGTACCGAAGCCCTACGGCAGCGATAATATCACCGGCACGGACTTCACTGACGTCTTCGCGTTTGTTTGCATGCATGAGTAGCAAACGGCCGAGTCGCTCTCGCTTGTCCTTACCTGGGTTGTTCACCATTTGACCGCTCGATGCGGTTCCAGAGTAAACCCGGAAGTAAACGAGCTGTCCCACAAAGGGATCATTCATGACTTTAAAGGCCAGAGCAGAAAACGGCTCGTCAATCGACGGCTTTCTCGCCACCTCTTGGTCGGCATCCTTCCCTACCCCACGCCCGTGAACTGCACCCTTATCTAAAGGCGACGGAAGGAAATCAATCACCGCATCGAGGAGCTGCTGAACGCCCTTGTTTTTGAAACTTGCACCACAAAGTACGGGCACAAGGGTGGCCGACAAACAGCCCTTGCGAATCGCTGTTCTGAGCTCCGCCTCGGTAATCGCTTCTCCCCCTAAGTATTTCTCCATCAGCGACTCATCAGCTTCTGCGGCTGCCTCAAGGAGCTTCTCGCGCTCTTCCTTCGCGGTCTCTATATAGGACGCTGGAATGTCGACTTCAGACAGAGTGGCGTCCACATTTCCAGGCTCCCAAAAGAAAGCCTTCATTTTCAAAAGGTCGATGAATCCCGTAAACGCATCTTCCGCACCTATCGGCATTTGGATCGCTACGGGACGAGCAAGAAGACGTTCACGGATTTGGTTCACAACATCCGCAAAATCGGCTCCAATGCGATCCATTTTGTTCACGAAAGCCATCCGTGGGACTTCGTACTTATTCGCCTGACGCCATACGGTCTCGGACTGGGGCTCTACGCCCCCGACAGCGCAAAAAACCGCCACTGCGCCATCAAGAACCCGAAGTGAACGCTCCACTTCAATCGTGAAGTCCACATGGCCCGGAGTATCGATGATGTTGATTCGATGATCGTTCCAAAAACAAGTGGTCGCGGCCGACGTGATGGTAATCCCTCGCTCTTGCTCCTGAGGCATCCAATCCATGACAGCCGTGCCTTCATGGACCTCGCCCATTTTGTGGACCTTTCCTGTATAGAAAAGAATTCGCTCGGTCGTCGTCGTCTTCCCGGCATCGATATGAGCCATAATGCCGATGTTACGAGTTCGCTGGAGGATCTGCGCATGTGGAGTAGAGGTCATGATTTAAGGAACCTTCTCAGAAGTCGGATGAATAAACCTGCGCGGTGCCCTAAACCAGACACTTCGCACTCGCCCCGGAGAGTCGCCGAAATTCGCCTTGCCCGCAAAAGAAAAAGGCTGGATCTCCCGAGGGAAACCCAGCCTTTTCAAAATTTAATCCAGGCTCACGCCGGGACAAAATTACCAGCGATAGTGGGCAAAAGCTTTGTTGGCTTCTGCCATTTTGTGCACATCTTCGCGCTTCTTCATCGCGCCGCCGCGACCGTTCGAAGCTTCGATGACTTCAGAGGCAATGCGCTCTGCCATCGAATGCTCAGGTCGTCCGCGTGCTGCTTCAATGATCCAGCGGGAAGCCAGAGACTGACGACGAGCAGGCTTCACTTCGATAGGTACTTGGTAAGTGGCGCCGCCGACACGGCGGGACTTCACTTCCAGGAGAGGCTTCACGTTCTCGAGACCTTTTTTGAAGATCTTAAGACCGTCGTCGCCCGTGCGCTCTTGAATGACATCAATACAACCGTAGAAAATACCTTCTGCGGTTGATTTCTTACCTTGCTGAAGAAGGCTGCTGATGAATTTTGCAACGACAACATCGTTGAACTTCGGATCAGGCAAAATCTCGCGTTTGCGAATAAAACTCTTA
>CANMSW010000103.1 GCA_947500275.1 Bacteriovoracaceae bacterium
CCCTCGGCCGATAACCAAACATTTCCTAAGCGACCGCGCCCCCCCGTTTGCTGCCGAGTCGCGATCCAAGTGCCATGCGGCGCACCTAAATCACCCAAGCGACGAAGCTCCGTATTCGTAGAAACGCATTCGTCTAAAAATAGATTCGACGCTAAATCTCGCCAGCTATTTGGATTCATTTTTTAAAAAGTTCGTAGGGTTGATTCCATTCGCACCACTTCCCTCCTAGGAACCCCAATTGATCAACATCGATAGATCGATGCCACGAACCGTGTGAGTGAGTCCGCCGGAGGAAATAATATCAACCCCCTCTTGAACATAGGGTCCCACGTTAGTCTCGTCGATCCCTCCCGAAACCTCCACTTGAAGCGGGATAGGATTTTTTTGGGCCCGGATCAGGGCCAGTGCCGCGCGAACTTCCTCCGGTCTAAAGTTATCGAGCATGACACAATCAACGTCTAAACCGAGCACTTCTTCGAGATCCTGAGTGCTCGCCACTTCGACTTCAATCCGCAAGCCGTGAGGGGCACAGGCGCGTGCGCCCTCGACTGCTGCCGCGATTCCACCTGCAGAGGCAATGTGGTTTTCCTTGATCAGAACACCGCCAGCTAGACTTGTTCGGTGACTGAAGCCACCGCCTGCTAAAACCGCCATGACTGATAGATCGCGATATCCAGGAAGAGTCTTACGAGTGGCCGTTACTCTGGGGCCGCTTCTCGTCCCCTTGGAGGAGAGAGCCCCCCAGGCCGCCTCGACTTTCGAGACCAGCGCCTGCGTTTTAGAAGCGATGCCCGAAGTCCATGAGGCCAAGTTCAAGTAGCTTCTTTCGAAAACGAGCAAGCCATGAGCGGAACCGCTCCACTCGGTCACCACCTGCCCTTTCTGAAAAGCTTCCCCATTTCTGAGAATATTTTTGCAATCGATCGGAAACCCTTCTTCCCGCGCCAGCTGAATAACGGCTTGGTCCAAACCCTCTCCTGCCCAAACCCCATCCGCCTTTGCTATCACCCTTGCCGTCACACTCTTAAGAGGATCGCCGATCATCGCTCCTCGAGTCGTCCAGTCCCAAACCCACTGATCCTCGGCTAGCGAACGCTTGAGGTGCTCCTTCCAAAGGGAAGAAGGGGCGTGATAGGAATTGACGGAGTTCCGATTTTTTTGAAGGGTCGACATGACCCTTAATTACACCTTGAATCACCTGAAGGACAACGAAGCCATGGTCGCAGACGCGCAAAATTCCGGTCCAGCCCGCAGAAATCCCGACGGCCGAAGCTCAGCTCAGGAGCGAACGCTTCGTTTCGAGGCCCATTTTACCAAATATGCGGAGGGCTCAGTACTCGTGAGCACCGGCAATACGCGGGTTCTTTGTACCGCTTCCATCGAGGAAAAGGTTCCAGACTGGATGGCTGGAAAAGGGAAAGGCTGGATCACGGCCGAGTACTCGATGCTTCCTCGGGCAACCCACACTCGCTCTCGTCGTGAGCGAGAAAAAGTTTCAGGGCGAACTCACGAAATTCAAAGACTCATCGGTCGCGCCCTCCGATCCATGATCGATCCAGCGCTTTTAGGCGAACGCCAGATTCTGGTCGATTGCGATGTCCTTCAAGCGGATGGGGGTACCCGCACCGCCTCGATCACCGGGGCGTGCGTAGCCGTTTCGATTGCGGTGCAAAAACTCCTGAAGGACGGAAAGCTCAAACAAAGTCCGATCGTCGATACCGTGGCCGCGGTCAGCGTTGGGATCAAAAACGGCCAAGCACTCGTTGATCTCGATTACGAAGAAGACAGCAGCTGCGAAGTCGACATGAACTTCGTCGTTACCGGGAAAGGGCAATTCGTCGAGATCCAAGGCACGGCCGAAAAGGTCTCCTTCTCGCGCGAGCAGATGAACCTAATGACGGACGGCGCAGTTGCCGCATTGGAACGAGTTCGAGAAAAGCAGCTCCAAGCGATTCGCGAAGCGACCTAGCCTTTACTTCAATCTCGAAGAAACAAGACGATAGCGGCGAGACGGGCCTTTTCCTTCCGAGGAAATAAGGCCTTTTTCGTTGAGCTCCTTCAGTCGATAGAGCACCGTGCGTGGGGACACCTTTAAAATCGCTACGAAATCTTGGGAGCTAAAAGGGTGCCCTTCCGAAAATTCATTCCTGAGACTCTGCAGCGACTCTCGTGCTTCTGGAGTCATCATGTCATGGAAGGGCTTGCTGCCTTCTGGATTATAGAGACGAAAATGAACTTTGTTCGTTGGCTGAATTTGGAATGTTCGATCCTGATTCAGAATGTGGATTGGAATCGAGTTTCTTGTTAGCCATGTGCGGAGTCGATGCAAAATAGTTTGAAGACGCTGACTCGAGACCGGGCCGACATGATCCTTGCCCGGATAAAGCTTCTCATGCATCTCGTGCTCGGTGATGCGTCCGTAAAAATCTGAAGTGAGCGTCCGTAAAAACGTCAGAGGCAAGTCGTTCGGCCTCAGCATCGCGCGGCTCCCTTCCATGGTCCCCAGAAGAACATCGAATACCCGAACTTTTTCACTCTTTTTCGAGAAAATCTCGCCCGGCAATCCTGCGCTCCAAATCAGGCTCGAAGGCAGAGAATTCGGAGAACCATAGCGTTCTAGAGCCAATCGCCGCATCTCGGGGTAGGGCGTTCCGAAAAGATATCTCTGAAGGGCCAAGGCATCTTCCAGTATGAAGGACTGATAAAGATCAAATTGTCGAAGTCCGTAGCCGTTCCCCTCTTGAATTGCTCTTTTTCGCTCAGCCTCAATTCGACTCCTTTGCAAGGGGGCTTGGTTTCCGTGGCGAATAGAGAGCAGCGTGATCCAAAGCATCAGTCCGGTCGAATTATGATCGGGATAAGCTTGCTCGAGTTGGCGCGCGAGTCGAAGAGCCTCTCTTGAGTCTTTAAGAAAAAAATAGGCGAACTCCACTCTCATTTGGCCGGCATACATTCGATCCGGCTTCGGTATTTTCGAACTTTTCCCATCGAAAAATTGCGCGAGAAGCGCATCAGCTCGATCGGGGTTTTTCTTGGATCCTCGCATCAGGCACATCAGGAGCCTTAATTCCGCCCTCTGTCGATCCTCCGGACTTTCAATCAACTCCAGGTAACGCTCAAACAGAGGCTGCGCTCGATCATAATCAAAAACGGCTAGTTCTGAGTGAGCCTGTAACAAGAGGATTTCCGGATCCGAGGTGGATTGTATCCGAGAAAACAGTCGTCCCGATTCCTGGTAGCCCCCCAGCATGGCGATGGCTGACGCGTACTCTGCAATTTCATGAGAAGTCAGCGGCTCAGCCTTTTTCGGGCGCCGGCCGGATGGCAGCATACGACTTCGTAGAATTTCAATTGATTGCATCGGGTATCCCGACATTCGGCCGATGCGGGAGCAAAGACACCTTTGCTCAGGCGATAGGTTTTCACCTGTAAGAATTTGCAAAAGGTACTGCGTCTTCGTGTATCGACCGCTCGAAAAATGCTCTTCAAGGAGGCGAATTCGGTCGATTGTAGACTTCTTATTCACAGGCTCAGTTCCCTGAATCCGGGACCCATTTCTGGCTACCCGCTTCTCAATAAAAGAAGGACGGCCCCGAGGGATCTGAAGGATCCTGAGGCCGTCCTGAGGAGTGGTGGGTACAGCATTGTTGCTGAGAGTCTTTCCCAAGCTTGATCGAAGATTTATCCGATCAAGCCGAAGTCAGAACTCTTCAGGCAGCTTTTGGAGCACCTTTGCCTTGTTTGAGGCGGAACTTCTGGTAGTGCTCGAACTTTTTCTCGTAATCCGGGACGGCCTCCCCCGACTTCTTAATAAGGCCGAATTTAAACTGTTCATAGTGCTCTGGACAGAACCCAAAGCGTTGCGACTTCGTGCGACACTCCGTTGCAAGACAGCCGTCAACGACTGCCGGTCCTGCACTTTTCTTTGGGGGCGGCGCTACGCGATGCCCGTGCTCAGTTGGATGTGGCGCTACCGGCGCGGCCGGCTTCTTATCAGGTGTTCCCATTTTCCATTCCTCCATCTGAGGAACCTATCGGTCGAACCCGTCAAAACTTAAGCATACCGTCAAAAAAACCTTCGCTTTTGTTGCCCCCCCCCTTGCCGGCTGGTCCCAGGTGGGTATCCTGACCGGGTCATTCCACATGGGAAATCGACATAATCCCGAGGGCTTCAAGGGAGGAGCCCCGACATGAACCCAAGGAACGGAAAAGCTCTGCGCGACTCCACAACGGCATTCCTGACTCGTAAACTCTTACCGGCAGTAGCCGTAGCGATGACCTTGCTCCCCATTGCGGCTCTTGCCGATGGTGCAATCGAGGGGCGTCGCTTCGTTCAAGTGGCTGCTAAAACGAAGCAAGATCGCACAGCCATTGCTAACGCCGGCGTGAGCATTGAGTTTACCCGGTCTGATAGCGTCTGGGGCTTTGCCACTCCGGAAGCAGTCGCAAATCTCAAGGACCAGAACATTGTAGTTCTTGGAAATCATGACGAAGAGATCGCTCGCGGCGGCCACGAAGGCGTCTTCGACTTCCCTGGAAACGACTCTCGCTTTCATAACTACAATGAGACGGTTGCGATGCTTCGGGATTTGAACTCTCGAAATGCTGATATCACCCGCCTTCAATCGATCGGGAAAAGCGTCGAAGGACGTGACATTTGGGCAATCCACATTAACACCACGCCAGATGCCTTGATGGCAGGTCAGAGCACGAAGCCTGGATTCATCATCATGGGTGCGCACCATGCGCGGGAACACTTGAGCGTGGAAATCCCACTCATGTTCCTGAAGCACGTGCTCGACAATCGCACCGACAGCAAGATCTCTGCATTGCTCGACAACCGTGATATCTGGATTGTCCCGATCGTGAACCCTGACGGAAAAGAATTCGACATTGCGACCGGAAGCTACAAAATGTGGCGCAAAAACCGCCGGGATAACCGCGACGGTCGTTTCGGTGTCGATCTCAACCGTAACTACGGGTTCAAGTGGGGCACGGGAGGTTCGAGCAAAGATACAGGGAACGATACCTACATGGGACCCGCACCCTTCTCCGAGCCAGAAACTCGCGCGGTCCGCGACTTCGTAGAAGCTCACCTGAATGCTAAAGTGCTCCTAACGGTCCACACCTTCAGTGAACTGATCCTCTACCCTTGGGGACATTCGTACGACGCAATCGGCAACGCACGGGATCATCAAGTTTTCGAAACTATGGCTCGCACGATGGCCGCTTGGAACAAGTACACTCCCGAGCAAGCCAGTGACCTCTATATTGCCAGCGGTGATACGACTGATTGGGCATATGGCGAACACGGTATTTTTGCTTTCACCTTCGAGCTTTCACCGAAGAGCATGTGGGATGGTGGCTTCTACCCTGGCCAAAGCGTCATTGACCGCGTTTTCAATGATAACCTGCGACCCATGCTCTATATGCTCGAAGTATCCGACGATCCTTACCGGGTGGTTGGCAGCGCGCCTTCGAGCTGGTTGAAAAACTACGTCGAGCCTCGCATGCCGGAGAGCCTCAACTGGGAACAGCATCCTGTCCCAATGTTCTAAGCACCAGTAATAGTCGTGATCTGAATGAGCCCGTGCTCCAGAAATGGAGCGCGGGCTTTTTTTTTCGGTCTACTTCTTTACCGCGACTCGGCTGCCCAGTTTTACCCGCGTCTCACGACGCATGGAAGTTTGGTGCAGGATTTCAACCTCAGGACTCCACGCTCCCTTTTCGCCAAGGACAATGACGGTCGATCCCCCGAATAGGAAATACCCCTTCTCATCTCCTTTAGAAAACGGGACGGACTCATCAAACGACTGCACGATTTTACCAACGCAGAGGGCGCCTACTTCGATATAGGCCAGTTTCCCGAAGTGCTTGGTCTCCAAGATCGAAATCCGCCGCTCATTTTTAATGAAGATCTCGCCCCGCTGGGCAAGGGCAGCCGGATTGACCGAGTGAAGCTCACCAGGAATCGAATAGGAATCGAGGGTTCGCCCATCATCTGGGTAATGGTAGCGGTGATAATCGACCGGGCACAGCCTCGCCAGAAGAAGGGGGCCCCCGTTGAACGGTGAAGCCTTATCTTTCGAGCCTAATAGGGATTCCGCAGAAAGATACCCCCCTTTGACGGGAAACACCTGGTCCTCGCGGATCGACTCGAATCCATAATATCGAGCCTCGGCAAAAGCCGGCATCCCTTCCTCCACCGGACAAAACTTCCGAACGCCGGGTTTAAATTTTCGTATGAAGAACTCATTAAAGCTTTTGAAGCTCTGAGGAGACCCCTCGTACTCTTCCATCGGGATCTCAAAGTCCTGCACAAATTGCGGAACCTTCCGCGCTGACCTCTGCGTATCCTGGTAGCGCCCATACAATTGACTGAGCCAAGGCTTCACCAAGACATGATCAGTAACTAAGCGCCCGACTGGATTCTCATAGGTCCAACGGATCAAGGCGTCTCCGTAAACCTTCTCCTGCTCGTAGGCCCGCTTTTCCCGATCCCAAACCTGAATTCCCACTGATTGACTCATGTTCGATGTTTATCTGCTTCCGTGACCGTCCGCCACGGCATCTCCCAGAAAAAATGACAAAATCCTGACAGAAGGTCCGCTTGAGCTTCTTTCTCTCTGCACCGATAAAGAGAGTGTGAAAACTAACACCACTACTGCTTCATCCTGGGTCCCTATCGAGAAGATCGACACGCTCGTACAGCCAGAGCCAGCGCTCTTCATTGTCGTCCTTGCGATCGCAGCAGTCCTTCTGTACCGAGTCCTCCTTCGCGGGTTGAATCCCGAGCGGCACCGCCTGCTGCGTGGACTCCAGAAGAACATGGCTATCCATTTGGTCATGCTGGTCGTTTTCTTTACCTCGTTCACAGCGATCAGAGCGGCGGCATCCGCCTCGGAAGATCCGGTCAATCTCCTGAAAGTCGCGTCCTACATCGGAATCTTTACGTTGATTTCGGGTGCGATCGTTTTCGTCAAAACTTCCCGAATTCTACTCTTTGAATACCTCTTCTTTGGACACATGCGCGAGGGCGTCCCCGTCCTCCTCGTCAATCTCTTCACCTTACTGCTGTCGGTCGTGCTCGCCGGCTGGATTGCGTCCGAAGTTTTTAGCATTCGAATCGCCCCCCTCCTGGCCACGTCAGCAATCTTCTCCATCGTTCTCGGTCTGGCGCTTCAAGACACGCTAGGAAATCTCTTTGCGGGAGTCGCACTCCAATTCGACAAACCTTACGAGATTGGCGATTGGATCGAGGTTCAAAGCGGACCACAGAGATGGGTCGGACAGGTCACGGAGATCAACTGGCGAGCCACCATGCTTATTGGTCTGACTGACGAATCCATCACAATTCCCAACCGAGTGATTTCCCAGTCCCAGGTTTCAAATTTTTCGACGAAAACCCGCCCTTTCTGCAGGGCCTTCGTTTTTCGCTTTCGTTATGAAACCGACCTGGAACTGGCCCGCCAAGCCTTGATCAGCGCGACAGATGGGGTAACAGGAATCGTGCACATTCCCGCGCCACTCACCCTCATTTCCGAATGTGCTGAATCCTGGATCACCGTCCGTCTCGTGTATTTTCTCGAGGATTATGGAAGTCAATTTTCGGTAGCCGACCGAGTTGCGGCACAAGCGCTAGCCAACCTCAAGAAAGCCG
>CANMSW010000104.1 GCA_947500275.1 Bacteriovoracaceae bacterium
AGCGACCCAACCAAGACCTGCAAAGTCGCTAAGCAGCCGAATGGCGAGTTCAAGGTCCTCGGTTTCGGCGAAACCATGACCGTGCACGCATTCGCTGAGAAATGTTTAGGAACTGAGCCACCGATGCACGCGTCGAAATGGCTTCGGACCCAAGACGGCAAGACGCTTTACGATATTTGGCACGCGGAAGATTACGCCGAAGCAGCTTAAATCATTCAGCTTTTCCTAAAAAATTCAAAACCAACTGAGGCAGGGCGAGAGAAAATCTCCCCTGCCTTATTTTTTTTCTAAAGGAAACGCGTGTGTCACCGATGAGTCAGGTGTGAGCGGGACATGGCCCCGGAATGGATTCCAGGGCCCCTCAGATCGAGGAAGATCTGACGGCCTCCCGAGCACCGCAGCCAAGGATGGCTGTGAAGGAATCGACCTTCATGGAGGAAGGTTGTCATGGGCTTGCGAATTAATACAAACGTGCCTTCGCTGATTGCACAGCGTAACTTGCGCACGACTCGCAGCACACTGGATCGTACACTCGAGAGATTATCCTCGGGTTCACGAATCAACCACGCTGGCGACGACGCCGCGGGACTCGCAATTTCCGAATCTTTAAGAGCACAACTACGCGGCCTCGCTCAAGCCGAGCGCAACGCACAAGACGGCATCTCTCTCGTTCAGGTCGCCGAAGGCGCCATGGCCGAAGTGTCGAACATCCTGATCCGGATGCGCGAACTAGGCGTCCAGGCAGCTTCTGATACCGTCGGAAACCAAGAACGAAAATACCTGAACGTTGAATTCTCCCAGTTGATGGAAGAGATCGACCGTATCGCTCAGAGCACTGAGTACAACGGAACCCCTCTCCTCAACGGCTCTTCGCATACTTTCGAAATTCAAATCGGAACCCGCAACAATCCTCTCGTGGACCGAGTAAGGTTGTTTGATTCTAGCGGTGCCGATATCAATCTCGTAGCGCTCGGTATCAACCTTTCGAGCGTCGGGGATAAATCGAGCGCTCAGAACTGCTTAGCTTCGGTCGACGGTGCGATTTCGTCAGTCACTTCGATCCGCGCTGAATTCGGGGCAATGCAGAATCGTCTCCAATCGATCGTAAATAACATTATGGTCAGCCGCGAAAACCTTTCCGCTGCGAATAGCCGAATTCGTGACGCGGACATGGCAGAAGAGACTAGCGAGCTCACCAAAAGCCAAATTCTTATGCAGTCCGGCGTCTCGGTGCTTGGCCAAGCGAACAGCACCATCAAGACTGCGCTCAGCCTCCTGGGAGGTGGCAACTGATGAAAACCATCCTCATTTTCCTGCGAGGAACGCTGCCTAAAAGCGCGTCCTCCAAGCTAAGAACTGATTTGAAGTCGAACCGGATAACACGCCTCACGAGAAGGCGAGGGGGTTGCGTAAAGCAGATTATTCCATCCTGAAAACAGGATTGAATCCGGTCCGACTAGGGCCAAGATCAACGGTTTTTTCGAACGCATGGAATCACTTCCATGCGTAGACTCCGGGGCCCGCGAGGCGAGCCCCTTTCCTGGATGAGATCGGACCTCCGTCCGAGCGTTTACCCAAGATGGGTGAACTTCGGACGGAGGCCGACCGCAGGAAAATCTCGAGTCACGAGCCGTGCTTGGCACATAAAGTTTTTGTCTGATTTCTACGGGCTCAGGTTGAACCCTAGGAGATATCAGATGAATCAATCTGCAACGAGAGGGGTCTCGTCGCAGAGGTGTTACTAAAACAAGGACGTTCGGCATGGATGCCGGCGAACAGGAGGGGTCCTGTTCTTACACTCAGGATGAGGGAGCCATTTATGATTACTGGAGGCTAGAGCATATGGGTTTACGAATTGCGACAAATACGACTGCGTTAAACGCACAACGACAAATGTCCATGACACGCGCCAACTTAGACAAAGCGCTCGAGCGCTTGGCCAGCGGTTCACGGATTAACCACGCCGGTGATGATGCCGCTGGACTTGCGATCTCGGAAAACCTCCGGGCACAGGTTCGAGGTATCCGACAGGCAAAAAGAAATGCGATGGATGGCGTCTCGCTGATCCAGGTTTCGGAAGGAGGTCTAAATGAGGTTTCAAACATTCTCATTCGACTTCGAGAACTGGCCATCCAAAGTGCTTCTGACACGATTGGAGACACCGAGCGGCAATTCACCGACCGAGAATTTCAATCCCTCAAACAGGAGGTAGACCGGATCGCCAACGCCACATCATTCAATGGCAATTCGCTATTGAATGGACGCGCCGGGATCTTCGAAATCCAAGTCGGCACTAAGAATAACCCGATCTTGGATCGCGTGATCTATAACGGCGAACGGGCAGACGCATCCCTCGATGCACTCAAGCTCGGCGGCGAATCGGTAGCGACAAAACAGGGAGCGCAGCTTTGCCTGTCGGTCATCGACGACGCCCTGATCCGCGTGAATAGTATTCGCGCAGACTTGGGGGCTTTACAGAACCGTCTTCAGTCGACGATCCAGAACTTGGCCATTAGCGATGAGAACTTGTCGTCCGCTAACAGTCGTATCCGGGACACTGACCTCGCGGAAGAGGTTTCGGAAATGACGAAGCAGAACATCCTCATGCAAGCAGGTATATCAGTTCTAGGTCAGGCCAATAACTCGAACTCGGCGGCACTGAAGCTGTTGGGCTAAGTAGGTTTCCAGCAGTTCCTTGGAGGTTGGATGGTTGATGCGGACTGACTTAAATCAAGAGTGAATGTACCCCCATTCGTCATGCGCGGCGGGTCAGCCTTCCGGGGCCTCCCCTCTCCTCCAAGAGAGCGGAAGGCCCTCAAGAAAACGATCCGATGGATAGGAAGGCGATCCGATCATGACCAAGGGCTCAGGCACTCAAAATGGCGAGCAACCGAGAAGGAAGCTCAACGGGAGAACCAACGACTCACTTGTTTTTGATTCATATTTCTCAGCGCCTTTTTCGGTGAGGTGCGGAGCCGTACGGAGAAGCTTACGCGATTAATACTTTCAGTTTCTTGGATTGGGTATCCATCGAAATGAAAGAAATGATCGAGATGAGCAGCTCGGACGCGGAGACCAGGAGACACCGTAAAAAATAACTAAGGAAGACGAGGCACGGATGCCAACTACGACCAAGGAGTGTCGTGGACCTCAAGGATCGAGGAAAAAAACCAATAAAGGGAAGGTAGCGTTATGGGATTAAGAATTTCGACCAACGTAACTGCACTGAATGCTCAAAGACAGATGAGCGTCACTCGAGCCAATCTCGACAAGTCGCTTGAGCGACTCTCGAGTGGATCTCGAATTAATCATGCTGGCGATGATGCAGCGGGACTTGCGATCTCCGAGAGTTTACGAGCTCAAATCAGAGGTATCCGCCAGGCTCGTCGAAACGCGAGCGATGGAATATCACTTATTCAGGTCTCAGAAGGAGGACTGAACGAGATCTCGAATATCTTGATTCGTCTCCGTGAATTGGGAATCCAAGCTGCCTCAGATACGATTGGAGATACCGAGCGCCAGTTTACCGACCGAGAATTCCAGTCCTTGAAACAGGAGGTCGATCGAATCTCGAACGGGACCACTTTCAACGGCACGCCTCTTCTAAACGGGAGGGCCGGGATTTTTGAGATCCAAGTCGGCACACATAATAACCCGATTCTGGATCGAGTCATCTATAATGCAGAACGGGCAGACTCCTCACTCGACGCATTAAAGTTGGGCGGAGAGTCCGTCGCCACAAAACAAGGTGCCCAGTTATCGCTCGCAGTGATCGACGACGCGCTCATTCGAGTAAACAGCATTCGCGCCGATTTGGGCGCCATGCAGAACCGCTTGCAGTCAACGATCAATAACCAATCGATTTACGAGGAAAATTTGGCCGCCGCTAACAGCCGTATTCGTGACACGGACTTGGCTGAAGAAGTCTCGGAAATGACGAAAAACAACATTCTGATGCAGGCAGGAATTTCAGTATTAGGACAGGCGAACTCTTCTTCTTCTTCTGCGCTTAAACTCTTAGGCTAAATAGAAGTTTAGGAATGAAGACCTGAATATCGGCGAAGTCTAAACAAGGAGTCAGCTAAGAATGGCGGCCTCGACATCTAAGAACATCCTGATCGTGGGTGGGAGCGGGTACCTAGGTACCGAACTATCCAAGCGTTTACGCGAGAAGTACCGCGTCTATGCTACCTTTCGCTCCCATCCATTCCGGATGGATGGTGTGATTCCGCTTCGTGCCAACCTAGGCGACACCGATCAGCTCAGGAAGGTCGTCAACTTTTCTAAGCCTGATATTATCGTATTCGCGGCGGGAAAAGGGGACCTCCCTTCGCAACTCAGCAATGACGACCAGAGGATTCTCGAGGCCATGCAAACGGGTGGCACGGCTACCATGTTGAATGTGTCTCAGATCTTTCAACCACGCTTCATTTTTCTTTCTACCTCGAGCGTCTTCGACGGAGGCCGGGGAAATTACAAGGAAAGTGATACCATCATCGCCAGTGACGATGTAGGGAAGGCAAAGGCAGCTGCAGAAAATATTGTGCGGGGAAAGTCAGTTTCTTGGAATATCGTTCGAATGAGCGAATTAATCGGCCGTGGTAACGGGAATCGTACGACACTCCTCGACAGAGTTCGCTGGAATCTTCCGGCGGGTCGGCGGGTTGAGCTCGACGACTCCAGGCTCCACTCCTTCGCCGTAATTCCCGCTTTTCTCGACTTCATGGAAAAGCTGATAGAGGTAGGCCCCAGAAACCGTATCCTTCACTTTGGAGGCGGCACCAAGGTAACCGAATTTGAATTAGGGCTCGAAATTGCTAAGAAGTTTAATCTCGATCCAGGCTTAATTACCGCTAAGTCGAATGCGGGACCGAGGAGGAGCGCGACCCAAGACCTCTCTTTGAATTGCAGCGCTACCTACGAGGCCTTAAAGATCAAACCCCTTCTCTTGGAGGAGAGCCTTGATCTGATCCAAAAGGACTTGATTCCCAGCTTTTGAGCGACGCTGATCACGTGTCATTTTGCAGAATTCGGTGAAATAGAAACGAGCAACCTGCTCGACTGAAATCTTCTCCCCTTGATATGTCCAATAGACATCTCTAAACGGGCTAACTTGCGCTAACAACTCCGCAGTCATCGCCGATGTCGCGCTCGAGCTCGACTGGCCAGTTCCCACGTTCCCATTCTCACCCATCATAGTTCCCCTTTGGTGATGCGAAAATGAAACTTGAATCACGCCATGGGCGGAGTTAGCGACGACCAGCCGAATTTGATTTCGGAAGAGCATGAAATCAGCAGCCGTATTTGCCAAAGTGTAAATCTTAATCTCCTGAAACCGGGTTCCAGTCTCTGAGTAGGAGTTAAATGAACGTACGTATTGGGTGAGCTGCTCGCGCAATTCGGTCAAAAACTCGATGGCGCTTTCTTCCACTAACTGCTGGGGGTCCGTCCCGGCAATTTTTCCAGCGAGGAGCTCTGACTCCGGCAATAGCTCTCCCCGTGCCAATTCGTGAATCCAGCCAGAGCTTGAAGGAAGAATATCTTTATACTGAGCCATGAGTACCCCCGGACCCCAGTCTAGGAGCGAAGGATATCCATTGTCAAAAAGTGGGGGATAAAAAGTGCTCCGAAACTGATGGAGTCAAATGGAACCCCAGAATCTTAAGTGGGCACCGTATGTCGACTTCAGGCTTCCTGGCAGGGCCAGGCATGCACACCATCAACAGGGACAGCCCCCTGGGCTTTGACTGTCGGGTCCAGATGTGTAAGCACCAGTCCCGGAGCAATTTCCAATATACACGAGTCGCTTCCCGAATCCAAGGCGTCTAAAACCCTATTTCTGGACACTCCGCGAGACTGGTGACACACTCTCTCATAAGATGGCGCACAGGAAGCTCCTGGTAGCTGACGACAGTTTGACGATACAAAAAGTAATTCGCCTTGCACTCTCAGGAAATGCAACAGGTGGAGGGGATTCCTATGAAATCCAGACTGTATCGGACGGCACGTCAGCAATTCAGCAAATCTCGCTCTTTAGGCCCGATATCGTTCTTGTTGATGTTAACCTGCCTCAACAGGACGCAGTAGCGCTCAAACAAACGATCGACCGTTATGGGGACGAATTCAAAAACCTCCGTTTCGTACTTTTATCGAGTGCCTTCGAGAAGCTGGACGAGCCCGCCCTCGACGGGGCCGGCTTTAGGTTTCGCCTCTCCAAGCCGTTTGACCCGGCCCACCTCAGACAGGTTTTGAACTCGGTTGGGAGCACGATCCCATCAGTCACGCCAGCAGACGCGCCGGCGATCCATCTGGCTCCGCCTCCCTTTGCGCTGAACGCGACACCTCCAGAAGCTTTTTCGTCCCCGTCCGCCGAGCCCCCCATCGAAGTCGACTTTTCGAATGAGGCGCCGCCCGTTTTTAGAAACGATTTCTTAAGCCCCCCCCCTATGCAAGAGGACCTTGGAATACCCGGGACTCAGGGCTCGTTCGATCCGGATGAGGACATCCGTCGATTGACTGAAAAGACGCTGCGTGAAGCCGGTGGCTTTGAAGGGATCCTACACCCGTCAACAAAATCGATCTCGCCCCTTGATATCTCCGCACAGGAAGCGGCCAGCTCAACGCCTTCAGAGGAAGACTTTGGTTGGTCCATCGATGAACGGAGCGCCCTTCCTCCAGTCCCTCCGGCACCTACACCGGGAATTCGTCCTGCACGTTTCTTTGGGGAAGACGATAGCGCCCCTGAACTACCCACTCTTCCTCCCACCGCACCGGATCTCTTGCGGGATATAGGAAATTCAGACTTTCCTTATTCGGATGATTTGAGGCCGAGCCACTCGAAGAGCCCTTTTTCGATGGGCTTGTCGCCATCTCTAGGGATATCGCCTTCGGCAGCTGCTCCCGCGGTGGAAAACCCCGTTAACTTCCCTCCACCGCCGACGATGGATCCAGGGGTCGCTCCACTTTCAGTTGATCAAATGGAAGCGATACTCTCGAAACAGCTAGAGTCTTCTATCCAACAAATTGCCCGGAAGCTTCTGCCCGAGCTCGCGGAGCGGATCATCAAGGAAGAAATCAACCGGATGTTGAGGGAACAGCCCTAAGGGATACGTCTTCAGCAAACAGTGAGTGCAGGCGCCCGTCGGGCAAGCGAACGATAAGTTCCCCGTAGCTCCCCAACGAGTCCACTACTCCGAACTCTTGCGGTCCATTTTGTTCTCTTAGTTTCCACTGCACACTCGTTCCCTGAGGGAACTCGGCGTATTGCATGCACTCCTGTGAAAGTGTTTCACGCTGAACATTTTTAATTCGCTCCAAAAGTCGCTCGTGGATGAGTTCACGCGCTTTCTCCCGTGACACGCCGACACTCGCGACCTTCAGTCCATCCGGAAGTCCTGCTGGAATCTGCGCACAGTTGAGCCCAATGCCCACAACAATATAGGAACCACTGCTTGAGCAGGCACTCTCACAAAGAATGCCGCATACTTTTGCACCATCTAGCCAAAGATCGTTGGGCCATTTCACCTTTAATCGAGACTCGAAATCAGGCCGCTCAGATACCACGGCTTCACGAACGCACAGAGCTGCTAACAGGGGGATCCAAGTCCAAAGAGGCGAGGGACCCTCGAAACGCAGGAGCA
>CANMSW010000105.1 GCA_947500275.1 Bacteriovoracaceae bacterium
AATGAAGACGGGATTCAGAGACCCGAGAGCAGGAACGCGAAAGAGGGTATCAGTCGCCCAGAGGGCCGCTGCCATGGCGACCAAAAGGGCCCCTATGATTCGAGAAGCTGCCACTCGTTGGCTCATGCCGAGGTGATCTCCTGATCCGACCACCATTTTCGGAAATTCTCTGAAGCTTGCTTCGACAGCGTGGCTTTAAGTTCATCTTTCTTTAACCCCGTCGCTCCATCGAAGAGGTTGGGATCAAAGAGGCCAAAGTGAGCATTTGCGGGCTGATAATGGTCAGCGTCTCCGCCTGTCACGTGGCGGAGAAGGGCGCCCAACGCAGTGTTCCCCGGAGGTGCTGAATGCTCTATGCGCCGCACCCTTTGTTCGATGAACCAAGCGGCAAGGAGTCCGCATGCGGCCGATTCAAGGTATCCTTCGACTCCTGTGATCTGGCCCCCCAGGTAAACAGAGGGATTCCCTTTCAGGGATAGATCTTGTCTCAAAACTCGAGGCCCGCAAACGTAAGTGTTTCGATGGATAGACCCTAGACGCAGGAACTCGGCCTGATGAAGTGCGGGGATCAATCGAAAGACTTTGGACTGCTCGCCATATTTCAGTTTGGTTTGGAATCCGACCAAGTTGAACGCGGTTCGGGCACGATTTTCAGGTCGCAGTTGAACCACTGCCCATGGTCGCCGCCCCGTGCGGGGATCGGTCAGTCCTACGGGCTTCATGGGGCCGAAGCGTAAGCTTTCACGCCCCGAGGCCGCGATAGCCTCGATCGGCTGGCAGCCTGCGAAAAATTTTTCTTTTTCAAATGATTTTGGAACCACCTTCTCGGCCGCCATAAGCGCGTCGATGAAGATATTATATTCTTCCTCATTCATGGGGCAGTTTAAATAGGCTTCCTCTTCGCCTTTGTCCCACCGATTGGCGAGAAACGCGCGATCCATATCAATCGATGGCGCGTCGATGATTGGGGCAATGGCGTCGTAAAAATAAAGGTCCTTTGCGCCCGTCGCTTGGGCGATCCACGCGCTCATCGCATCTGAAGTTAGGGGACCGGTTGCAAGAAGAGTAATATCACCTTCTGCAAAGGGTTTGAGGACTTCTGCAGGTTGAAAGGTGATTCGAGGATGGGAGCGGATGGTCTGGGTCACGGCCTCAGAGAACTTTTCCCGATCGACACCGAGCGCTTCACCGGCGGGAACCGAAAAGTCATGAGCCAGACGAATGAGCAGGGAGCCCATTTGAACCATTTCTGCTTTCAGCATTCCAGGAGCAGAAAGGGGATTCTTTGATTTGAAAGTGTTGCTGCAAACGAGCTCAGCGAAGTTTCCTGAATGATGGGCTTCTGTCTGCTTCGTCGGACGCATTTCATGGAGGATAACGGGGATTCCGCGTTCCGCAAGAAACCAAGCTGCTTCTGAGCCCGCCATGCCTGCTCCCACGATGTGGACTCGAGGAAAGTGAGTGTCTTTTTCTGGAATCGGGGACGTCATGAGTGCCTCATCCGGTTTTGATCAGTTCTTAGGCTCAGGGTTCGCTCTCGGCCCTACCATACCGATTTGGGCCGGAACAGTGCGTATCCCTCGAGGGAACGGTTGGAGTTTTTGAGTACCCTGCTACACTGATTCGAGGGGGTTCCCGTGACAGTGCGTGAAGCGATCATTTCATGGCTCGAGACTTTGAAAGAGGGCCGGAGGCTGAGCCAGAATACGGTGCGAGCCTATAGCAAGGACGTGCAGTCGTGGTGCGAGGACTTGGAAAGTCGCTTGGGCATTCGAACTCTTCAGGAGCTCGAGGCTAACCTGGATCCCCGAGCGGTGAGGTCCTATCTCGCGCAACTGGATCGCTCGCTTGAGCGGTCGTCTCTTTCCCGCAAACTTTCCGCCATTCGTGAATTTCTGCGCTTTTTGAGGGAAAAGGGTGTGCTTTCTCGAAATGTCGCATCCCTTGTTCCTACCCCGCGTCATCGCCGGGGTTTGCCGCGTTTCCTCCGGGTCGACGAGTTGTCGGACCTCGTGGAAGTGAGCAATCCTCAAGAGGGAGAGGAAACGGAGCTCCGAGATCGAACGCTGATCGAGGTGATGTATTCGGCTGGGCTTCGGGTCAGTGAATTGGTCGCTTTATCGTGGAAAGACTTGGATCTCGAGAGCTTGGAAGTGGGCGGCTGGGTTCGAGTTTTTGGAAAAGGTTCGAAAGAACGCCGTGTTCCCCTCGGGGAGCCAGCGGTCTTGGCGCTTCGAGGTCTGCGGGCTGCCGTCATTCTTTCGAGGGGCGCGGAGGCGGGTGAAGCCAGTGCCCCTGTGTTTATTAATCAGCGGGGGGGAAGGTTGACGACGCGCAGCGTAGCTCGGGTCCTGGAAAAGCGATTGCTTGAGGCCGGGGCGGCTCGCCGTGTTTCACCCCATGGAATCCGTCATTCGTTTGCCACCCATCTCCTCGCTGCCGGCGCTGATTTGAGGTCGATTCAGGAGCTCTTGGGGCATGCACGCCTGTCTACGACTCAGCGTTACACTCATGTCGACATAGGGACACTCATGGAAGACTACGCCCGGGCTCATCCTCTTGTTCAAGGCTCTCAGGTTCTAAGGAAGAGGAAATCCAGTAGATGACCTGGTTCGCTCCATGGTTTAAACTCGTTATACCTTTGGAAAAATCGACATGGACTTCCTTCTCGACTCGCTTCTCGATTTTTATGGTTACGAACCCTACCTGATTATTTTCGGGATTCTGTTGGCGTGCGGTTTCGGACTGCCGATCCCAGAAGATATCACGCTGATCGTCGCGGGCGCGCTCATCTATTACCGCGTGTGTTCATTCTGGGGGACAGCCATTATCTGCCTATTCGGGGTTTTGGCCGGAGACGCACTGATGTTCTGGTTGGGCAGTCATTTCGGAAGAAAGCTAACGAAAAAGTGGATCTTTCATAAGCTTCTTCCGGACGAACGTTTGGATTCGGTTGCGCGTCAGCTGAATCAGCGGGGAAATAAGCTTCTTTTTGCTGCTCGCTTCATGCCTGGATTGCGTGCTCCTATCTTTTTTTCGGCAGGTGTCCTTCATATTCCCTTTCGAAAATTTATTCTTTTCGATGGCGCAGCCGCCTTGTTGAGTGTTCCATCGATAATCGGGGTGACCTACCTCTTCGGTGACCAATTGGATCTTGCCGTCAGTATGGTGAAGCGAGCGGAGTATGGAATCCTGACTGTGATCGCACTTGCGCTGGTCTACGTTGGTGCAAAATGGTGGTTAGCAAGGCGGAAGCGGATACAGGCGCCGGTGGATGAAAATAAGGAAACTCAATCGTGATCATGCCTGAGCTTGTAAGTCAGATGTGGATTTGTTCCCGGAGCGCGCGCGCAGTTTTTCTCCTGAGCGTCCTCGCTCTTTTGGTCACCGTGAACTCTTACGCTTTGGGGAATAAAAATCAGGCATCAGGTCACTCGCTCGAATCAAGTATTCAGTCCGTTACTAGTTCATCCCCTTCTCAGGTGATATCATCTACTGATTCGGAAGAAATCGAACGACTCTGCGAAAAAATGCGTGCTAGCGTGAAGAGCCTGAAGTGGGACGTTGAGCCTTGTCCTCCCGATATCGAATGGAAGATCGGTGGCCAGTCGGTTGAGGGACAACCTTTGGTTCACGCGGAAATCGGAAATCCGCACTCGAAGAATACCACGTTGGTTTTCTCGATGGTTCACGGTGATGAAGTGACGCCGCTCTATCTGGGCTTAGAACTTCTTCAGTGGGTGAGGATGAATCGCGATACTCTTGGTGATTTTAGGTTGATTGTCGCGCCCTTGATTAATCCAGATAGTTTCTTTAAAAAGCCTCGTTCAAGAGTCAATTCTCGGGGCGTCGATGTTAATCGGAATTTTCCAACACGGGACTGGAACGAGCGGGCTTTGAAGGCTTGGAAAGTTAGGTTTCATTCAAACCCAAGGCGCTTTCCAGGAAAAGAAGCCGACAGCGAGCCAGAAACTAGATATCAACGCGAATTGATTGCTCTGGCCAAACCGATTAAGATTTTGTCGGTCCATGCTCCCTTGAATTTTATGGATTATGATGGGCCGTCCCAGCTCTCGCTCGCGCGGTTTCCGAAAGACTACGTTCAAGAGTGTTTAAAGCTTCGTAAGAGTTTAAAGGCGACATCGGGTGGGTTCTTTCCTGGTTCACTAGGGAATTACGCGGGGCAGGAGCTCGGAATTCCAACTCTGACGCTTGAGCTGCCCTCGGCCGATCCAACAAAAGCGCGCGGCTATTGGGAACAGTTTCGGCCGGGTATCCGTACGATGATTGAATATCAAATGCCTGAAGTTGCTCTTCGAGCTATCACTGATCGTATGACGAGCACTCAGTGGCGCGAGAATACAATTCATTAATTTAATGGTTTGAGTAGGGTTGGAGTCAATTCGCAGGGAGATGATTGACCCTGGGAGAGGATTCCTTTTTCTCGATGGGTTTTCGCTCGGGAGCCGCCATCCCCAGGGTGATGGTATCTTCTTCGTTTGGCGTTGCCGTGGCCCTGCTCTGCTGGGCAATGCTCTGCAACTGCATTCCCTGCACGTAGAGGAGCCCACCAAATGCAACACTGAGGGTGATTAGCCCTCCTAGAATCATCTGCCGAGGCGCAGAATCTAATCTTCTTTCAGACACGGGGGATGGGCTAGGTTTCGGGTTCGGGCGCGATGGGTCAGACCTACCCTGAACTTTACGGTTCTCCTCAAGGCGTGTTCGGAGAATACCAAAATCAGCTGGGGCTTCCGCCGGAGCTGATCTCCTTGCTGATATGAGCCTTTGATCCCGAATAATCGCTTCAAGTGGGGGTGGGGGTGGAGTAGCACTCCCCTCGAACCGTGGTGGAGGGGGGGGACCTTGAACCACGGATTGCGCTGATTTTGTCGGATTGACAGGAGGGCTCGCAAGAGCACTTCTTCGTCCCGTTAAAACCGACGGGGCGGCCCCTGTTGGATTTTGAGTCGGTCGAGGTTGCGGATTCACCATGGAGAAACCACCGCAGCGGTAGCAGGCCGAGAGTTTCCACTCGGATTCTAAAGATTCCGGTGTAGCTCCATGGGACAAGGCCAGAGATGTTCCGCAATGAGGGCAGTTCCAGCGCATGAGTAAATTTGGACGAAGTTTTTCTTGGTCCTTCCTCTCTTCATGAGCATGAAAGAGCTGGGTCGCAAGGGCAATGAGCAGGATTTGCCTACCGGTTCTTGGACGCAGGATGTGGAGCAAAGCTGGAGTTTCGCTCTTGATCGGTTAAACTAGGTGAGATGGCCAAGCGCTCACCTCTGTTTCCGAGTTCTCAGCGTTTGTTGGATTCGGAACGATCCAGCCTCTTAAGTACCGAGCTGTCGAAGCGGATGGAAGCGCTCGAGCGCTATTGTCTCGAGCGAAGACGTGACCTTCTTAAACGGGGCGTGCGCGAGCTGCTGCATGAGTATCCCGAGCATATCGAGATTCGAAATCAATGTCTGGATTGGCTTTGGCGAGCTGGTTTGCAGCGAGAGGGGATTAAAGTCGCCCTTCCTAAGGGTGATATAGGTCCGGGTGATATTAACCCTGAGAAGCTGGGGCTCGAAAGAGCACTTTGGCTGATGTTGTGTCTCATCGGTCAATCGGGATGGCCCTACGCTTGGCAGTGGGTTGATGAGTTCAGTACATTGAGATCCCCAAACGAGCGAGGACTCCTGGGGGGGATTCTCACGGAACTGGGTGAGTACGACAGAGCATGGGATTTTTTAGGAGACTGGCGAGAAGATCAGGATCTACAAGCGTGGGTCATTCGGATGTTTCTCGCTTGGAAGTGCGAAAAGCATGTCGAAGGAGCGGCTGCAGCGCAGCGTTTCCTGATTCTCATTCCGGATGAAGATCGAATCACTCGTTGGTGGGTCTCGTGCCTATTAAACTATTTTCTTGGAATGCAAGGCGATGCACCCCAATACGTTCTTGGCTTCACTGAGGTCGATAGAACAGTTTCGGATGCTTCATCGATGGCTCCGCGTCTATTCGCTTTTACTCGAATCTGGTTGGCAACGTTGCAGGCTAAAGCGGGGAATCTTGAAGCTGCACGGGAAGAGTTTGCCCGCTCTGTTCTCTGGTTTCGCGAGAAGCTTCCTGACTATATTCCCGTGAGGGTCTTAGATACGTTCTATTGGAAATCGAAAGTATTGCCTTTGACTGCAAGTGAACAAGACTTACTTCTCAATTACCCGGGGCCCCCTCCACACCTCCGCCGATTCAGAAATCAAATGAAAAGAGGCTCAAATACTCTTCTTCCCGCAAGCGCGGGGCCTCAAGTGAAGTGGAAAATAGCGCCCAAGGCGGATGAATACTGGATCAATGGTCAACCCCAGTTAGGGGTTCCCCTGGAAATCCGCCTTCTTGCGATCATTCGGAGGTCAGGATCTCTGGGGATTCATCGAAATCTCGCCAAGGCACTTTTGTGGCCGCACGAATTGAGGCTGTATTTTCAGCTCGATGGTCGTCTTGCCAAGTTACTGGAGCGGCTGAGGAGTGTTCATGGAATCGAAGTGGAAACCGACCGTGAATGCTATTTTCTCAGTGAGGGCAATTCCGAACAGATCGAAGTCGATCGGATTGCTGTGCGACCCCAATTCCTTGTGAAACAGGGACAGCACGATTTCGGCTGGGAAGATGTCGCGCGTCACTACTGCCTCGGTCCCACACAGACGCGTGCGACTTTAAGGGCGTGGGCTCTTCGAGGATGGATTTCCAAACGGGGTACGGGACGATTTACCCGATATATTCTTAATACAGAAAGGTAATCGACAATGAAGATTGCACTGCTGAATGGGAGCGTCGGGGGCGGGCTTGGGAATAGTGCGCAAGTGCTCGAAGTATTCGCTCAGAAATTATGCGGGCTTCAGGCGAACCTAAAGCTCACGGTGATCACCTTAAGTGACCATCCAAGCGAAAAAGTCCTCGAAATGATTCATGGGGTAGATGCGTTGGTTTTTGCTACAGGAACGTACTGGGATTCATGGGGCAGCCCTCTCCAAAGCTTCTTGGAAGCTTCGACCGAAACCGAGGGGACAGAGCTGTGGTTGGGTGTTCCTGTCTCAGTACTCGTGACGGCTCACAGTGTCGGCGCCAAGGGAGTGCTGTCGCGTCTCCAGGGTGTTTTGAATACCTTTGGCTGCTTGATTCCACCGATGTCAGGCTGGGTCTACACGAGCGCGACTCAATCTGCTCTTCAATGTTCGGACTCAACTCAAGGAAACTTCAAGATTGATCTTTGGGGACCCGACGATCTTGATATAGTTGCGAAAAATTTGATCGTGGCGGCCAGGAATCGACTGAGTTTCAAGTCCTGGAGCGTGGACCGGAAGGGGTTCCGTGATGTTTGGATTAATCTTCCAGGTTCTCAGCGCGAATGAGGAGTCGACTCGGGGCTAGTGTAATGAACTGAAGCATCGCTTCCACAGCTCGAAATCAGGCTTTCTTTATAAATCGGGCAATCTTCGGAATCGATGATCCGAATGTTTTCGCCGTAGATTAGAAAGAATCTTTCCCAATTAAAGAGCCCATATCCTTCCCCCGACTCCAAGAAGGAGAGGTTGTAGTAGAGCTCGTTGAACGAGCCGCGCGGTGTACA
>CANMSW010000106.1 GCA_947500275.1 Bacteriovoracaceae bacterium
AAGCGGGGATCGAGGCCATCAATGTCGAAGGAGATCCAAACATGCTGCGGAAGATCGGCCACGATCTTTTTCGCAATCGCTTGCCAGGTTTCACCCCCCATTTTTCGCCGAGCAAGGGTTCCGTCAAAGTGAATACGAACACGATCTCCCTGCGACTGACAGTACTCTACCTCTTGTTCGCAGAAGTCACGGATGCCCACTTGAACAAGTTTCGAGACCGAGGGGATTCGTTCGAGCACATTGTGCATGATTGAAGCATGCGAGTAGTCGAATCCTTCGTAAGCAATGCGAGTATCGGAATGGGCATCGAAGTGGAGAATGCCTAGGTCGGGAGTTTTCTCTGCCTGAGCTTGAATCGCGCCGAAGGGAGTTGAGTGGTCCCCACCGAGGAGCGCTAGTATTTTGCCCTCTTGAAGGATCTGTCGCGAAGCTTCGTAAACCTTCTTGTTCAACTCTGCGCTCGCAGCATTAACCCTTTTCAAGGCAGCGTGCAGCTCGGCGTTGTCTCCAATATCGCCACCCACCTCGATAATTCTTTCAGCGTCGGTGCGGGCCTGGGTGTTGAGGGCTCTGATCGAGGGGTCCGATTCCAAGAGAAATATTCCAGGCTCATAGGGCTTCAAGACTTCGAGGTCATAAAGGTCGACCTGTCGGCTTGCTTCCAAAACTGCGCGTGGACCGTGGGAGGTCCCACCCCCGTAGGAGGTCGTCGCTTCCCACTCGACGGGAAGAATGACGAGTTTCGCTTCGTCTCTTGAAAACGGAAGGCCGAAAATTCCGGAGTCGTCGGTGGCTGCTGCGTTCGGGTCAAAACGAGTGTTGGAAGTTTCCATGGGCCGCTTGTAACTGCTGAGGCTCTTCTTGTATAGAGCGGCTCTGATATGACTAAAACGAAAGCTCCGGCATCACGGGGGCCTTACTTAGAGTCGGCGCGCTTTCCCAGTTGGAGCCGCACTGTCGACATCGACCGCCCTTCCACGTGGCCGAAATACAAGGCCGGAATGTGCCAAGGGTGTTGGGGTGGGTGTTGCACCCTCCCTGTCGAAGTGAGTGCTTTTGATCTCATTCGTTTAGAACTCATCACCGAGGACGAAGCCGCCATTTCGCTAAAAAAAGTGGCCAAGCGGCTGATCAAAGAGGGGGTCGTCCGATCCTTTCACCCCCAGGTGCAATTATTCATCTTGCAACAACGGGCGGGGCGGGATTGTTTGTATCTGGACGAGAAAACCCGCCTTTGTACCGTCTACGAAAAGCGACCCACGGTTTGTAGGTCTTTTCCCAAAATTGGTCCAAAACCTGGGTTTTGCCCCTCGGTGCCGGCCCAGCCTCCAAAAAGCTAATGCCTCTGAATTCAAGATCTTCGTCAGAACTGACACACTGCCTTTTCTTCACGATTGCGAAAAATTGTTAATTTATTTGGGCTGTTCTGCGATTCCACCGAAGAGTGAAACATGGATCGCGAAGGATTCTTAGAAACCATGCGTAGACAGTATATCGAAGATATCCACGAGGCTTATCAAGCCTCGCTTCACGAGGGGGGAGGTAAGGTCGATTATGTTCAACTATCGGGCATGCTCTCTAAAGTGATGCGACGTGCTTCGATGGATGGATTTAAGCAGATGGATTTCGAAGAGTTGGTCTACTCCACGATCCCACTCTCGACGGGTCAGCTTCAATTGAGCATGCCGCCCCAGGCGCAGATTCCGATGAAAAAAGCGGCCTAATCTTCGTTTAAATTTTCGCGATCGCATTAAATGAAAAACGGGGCGAAGACCCAAAGATCTTCGCCCCGTTTCGTTTTTTAAAGCTTATCAATTAACCGCGAAATCCGCCGCGATCCCCACCGCTGCGAGGGCCACGCGCTCCGCCGCCGCCGCCGAAGCCACCTTCACGAGGGCCTCGTCCGCCGCCGCCGCCGAAGCCGCCTTCACGTTGACCACGTCCGCCGCCACCACCGCCTTCGCGAGGCTCCATTGGGCGAGCTTCGTTGACAGTCATCGAACGGCCGTTAAAGTCCGCGCCGTGGAACTGTTGGATCGCTTGTTGAGCGAGCTCATCGGTTGCCATTTCAACGAATCCGAATCCTTTGGATCGATTCGTGAAGCGGTCGATAATCACTTTTGCTGAAGCGACTTCTCCCACTTGTTTGAAAATTTCGACGAGGTCTTGATCGTTTGCCTCAAAAGGCAAGTTTCCAACGAACAGTTTTTTTCCCATGATTCCCTCCTTAAGCGAACACGGATCTGGGTCTGGATGCCGAGAGACGTATCATGAGCCCCATGCTCTGGATCTTCTTCGACAGTGAACCTTTAGAGAATAGCGCACGGACTCCCGGGAAGGAAATCGGAACTTTTTGCCTTTGATGGACGGGCGTATTCTTGCGGGCCGTCAGATTCGTGGCGGAAGGCGTTCGTGCGGAAGTCCCCAGGCATCAGCGATCCGGAGCTCATCTTCAGGCGATTCTGCTTTCTTGAACTTCGCTCCGGGGCGCCCTTTCACGCGAGCCTCGCAGTCGGGCCACGTCTGGTGCCGCTGAAGCACACCATTGACGAGGCTCAAGTAGGAGTAGGCAGGAGCCTTCGGCTTTTGTTTCTCTCTTGAGTCGGAATCGGGAAGATCTGTGTTTTCGGGGAGGTCGTACAAAGCGACCGGATATCGGAGGAGAGGCCCCTCGTAGAGTTGGATGGGATATCTTTTGGAGAAGCTGACGGCGATCTCATCGACCCGTTCGTTGCCGGGTACCCCTCGGTGTCCGCGCACCCAATGCCACTGGATTTCACCTTGATCGCCAAAACGACTTTTTCGCTCGGTAACTAAAGCGAGCAATGCCTTCCACTGGTCAGAATTTTGGACTTCTCCGCCCTCGGCGGTCTTCCATCCTCTTTTTCGCCAGCCCCAAATCCATTGGGTAATTCCGCGAATCAGGTAAACGGAGTCGGTCATCAGGTCGATAGATCCGAGGGTTTCGCGCATATAGCGTAAACCCTCGATAGCTCCCTGAAGCTCCATCTGATTGTTGGTTGCCCGGGGATATCCGCGGCCGAGCTCGACGACCGTGCCATTGGGCTGCGCGATAATGGTTCCAAATCCGGATGGGCCCGGATTGCCGGAACTTGCACCGTCGGCGAAGATTAAAATCGATTGGAAACGGGGCTTTTCCGCAGTTTTTTGGGGGCACATGGTACCCGGAGGCTATCCGTACTTATGCGGCACGGTCCAGTGGGAACTCGGCGCCTGCAAGGTCGTCCTCACTCTCAAGGCTTTTCAGTTGAAGAAGCTGAAGGACGTCAGACCACCGAATGATCCCGATGATTCGGTTCCTCCCCGCATGTCTTACGGGAAGGACACCCCCGGGACTCTGAGAAAGTGCCTGGAGGATGTCTGAGATTGGCTGCTCAAGCTCTGGGACTTGCGCCGGTGCGACCATGATATCGCGCACGAGAGTCAGGTGCCTGTAGTTTCTAGGAATGTCCCGAATCCGGGAAAGAGTGACGATGCCACCCGAAATTTTTGTCAGCTCGGTTAAACCATCCGGGGGGGTTTCTACAGGAAGGGCCGTCTCACCGCTTTCAATGAGTCGGATCGCGACTCGATCTAACGGCTCGGATGGAATGACCGGGGGAAGCGGGACGAGAAGATCAGAGACCCGAAGCCCTCTCATCAAACTTCGAGTCATCAGATGAAATAACTCTCCCTGAGAGGCCACACTGATAAAAAACGCGATGAGCATGAGCAATACGTTGAAGGTCAAGAGACCGACGATTCCTAGCGCCCACGCGACGCCGCGGCTAATCCGAACCGCCGTCTGAGTAGCCGCGAGGGGGCCGCGGCGTGCGGCAAGCCAGGAGCGGAGCGCCCGCCCGCCATCCAAGGGAAAGGCGGGAAGGAGATTGAAAATGCCGAGGACCACATTGGCGCTTCCTAGCCAATGACTGTAGAAAGCCAATTCCTCAGGAAGGCCGCTGATTCGGCGGATCGCAAGGAGTGCGATCCCCAGGCCTAGGCTAAAAGCGGGGCCGATGAGGGCCAGTCGAAGTTCGCCATAGCGGGATTCGGGGACTTCATCGATTTCCGAAACGCCTCCGAGCATCATCAGGGTAATGCTGCGAACGCGCACCCCTTCCCGCATCGCTTGAAAGGCGTGCGCAAACTCGTGGGCGGCCACGGAAGCGAGCAGCGAGACGGCAAAGACCAGGCCCCAAAACCAGGGACCGCCGGCCAGGGTGCGAGGATTCAGTCCTGCATCCTGCACGACTGCGGTGAATCGGGATTGAGTCACGAATGCCAGCCAAAAGAGCAGGAAAACGAGGGTGAAGTGGATTCTGAGAGGGACGCCTCGAATTTGAGCGATTTTCCAGGAGCCGGATTGAACAGAGCGCATGCCTATTAGCAAATCGGAGGCCGCCACCCCACCGAAAAGCACGCGGCTGTGACACTCCCGTGACAATCGTGGGCGGTCGTTCAGATAGGATTGCGGCAATGAGAACGATTCGATCGCTGCGGGTCATCCATTGGAGCAAGCTCGCACAATCAGCTCTTGAGACCGAGTCTGAGCCAGGCGCTTTTTTGCGCAGAGCATGGGTCGGCGGCGATCAAGTCGCCTCGGCTTGCTTTCACTTGGGGACTTGTCAGCGTCAACTTTGGATTTTTGATGAGGAGACCCTAGCGACTGGTATGGGTTCGGTAGCTGGACCTGAGCGAATTTGTGCAGAAGCGCTCAGGGATGGAGCTGAAGTTTATTCCGGAATCGGCGCCTACGGCTTCTTGATCCGCTTCGCCTCCGGACTTGAGAGCGCGATTCAAGGCGAGACGGATGTTTTTGGACAGCTGAAGGACGCTTGGTCTTCCTTTGAAAAACGAGGGGGCGTCCAAGCGCGCGAGTTGTCGCCTTGGATTCAGCGCCTCTTTGAGGACACTAAGGAAATTCGCTCGCTTTACCTTCAGAGTGTTGGCGGGGCCTCTTATGGAAGTCTTGTTCGACAGCTCTTGAGAGGCATTCGAAAAGCGCATGCACCTTCTGGCGAGCAAGCGCCCATTCTCTTGGTGGGCGCAGGTCCCATTGCTGTCTCGGTCGCGCCTTGGCTTTCGACCGGTGAGTTTGGACCTCTGTGGGTTTCCAACCGCACTGAATCCCGTGCCCGTGCGCTGGGTGACGAAGTGGTTGCCCGCCAGGGTGAGAAAGCTCGCCCGCAGTTCGTGGGCTCGGATTTGGACTCAGAAATGGCTGCTTGGGCAAAGGCACGAGCAATCATCCTCGCCGTTCCACTGGATCGAGAGCGGGACGCGATTCGGCGTCAGCATTGGCCGGTTGGGGTGCCCGTGATCCATTTGGGTACTCTCCGCGCCGAAGCTCCCGATTGGTCCGGTTCTCCTGATTTTTATGCGCTCGACGATCTGTTTGAAATTCAGCGGCAAGCCGAAGGAGTTCGTGGAGATCGCTTCACGCGGGCGCTTCGCGCTTGTGACGAGCGGGCGAGACTTCGTGGGATGGGCGGATCCCTATCGATTGCGCATGGTTGGGAAGATTTGGCCGCGTTTCTTTGATCTTTTTGGAGTAGTGATTTCACATGAATCCTTCCTCAGATTCCAAAATCCTTCGAATGGGAACCCGTCGTTCCCTTTTAGCTCTCGCTCAAAGTGGCTGGGTAGCGCGCGAAATCGAACGCTCCAATCCAGGGGTTCGAGTCGAGGTGGTGGGAATCGACACCCGTGGCGATAAAATCCTCGATGTTCCGCTGACCAGCGTTCAGGGGAAAGAATTCTTTGTTGCTGAACTGGATGATGCGCTCAAGTCAGGACGCGTCGATTTCACCGTTCACTCGATGAAAGATTTGAGCTTGGATCGCCCCCAGGAGTTTGTTCTTGGGGCTGTCCCGACGCGAGAGAATCAGCGTGATATCATTATTTTTGGGGCCCACACTTTAGCGAAGATTGCACGTGGCGAGCCGCTTTTAATCGGTACCTCCTCCCCTCGCCGGCTAGAAAATCTGCCTGGGTTTCTCCGGCAGGCATTGCCGTGGCGGGACGGCCGCGAAGCTCAACTCAAATTCGTCGAAATCCGTGGGAACGTGAACACCCGCCTTTCACGCCTTCGTGAAGAGCCAAGTTCAGATCGCCATTTGGATGCTGTGGTTCTTGCGCTTGCTGGCTTGAATCGCTTGATGGTGGATGAAAATGGCGCGCGAGAGCTTGGACAGCTGTTAGTGAGCACTCGCCTCATGCTTTTACCAGTCACGGAAAATCCGGCGGCTGCCGCCCAAGGCGCCCTGGCGGTTGAGTGCCGTAAAGAGGATTCGTTTGTTCAGGGTTGCTTGGAAAAAATCCACCACGAGCCCACTCGTGTTCAGGCCGCGCTTGAGCGAGCCGTCCTTCAAGAGTGGGGTGGTGGCTGCCACCAACGATTCGGTGCCTCTGCAATAGATCATCCTGAGTTAGGTACTTTGCTTTATATCAAAGGCAAAAGACCAACAGGTGAAGACGCGAATGAATTACGTTGGCAAGCCCCGGTTCTCACGGGAGGCCCATCGTGGGATGGTTCACGCTATCGGGCCTCGGCTTCGAGTCAAAATGAACAGGAGCAAAAGGAGTCGCTCCAGAGGATCTCCGAGGCCTCCCCTTTTTCGCCGGTCTTCATTGCTCACCATCGCGCGGTCGTTTCTGAAGCGTCTCCCTTTCTAAAAGATTGGGTCGATGCGCTTTCAGATAAGCGGGTGTGGGTATCGGGCACGGCCAGTTGGTTTCAACTCGCCCGTCATGGGATTTGGGTCGAAGGTTGTGCAGAAGGTTTTGGGGCCGAACGTGCATTGCAAGAGTGGCTGAGCGCGCGGGCATTGCATCTTCCGGTCTTGAGCTCCTGGTGGGTGCTGACCCACACCGGTGCAGATGCAACCTGGAAAGCGATAGCTGCTGACCGGCGCTTGACGGCCTATTCATTAAACTTAGAAAAAAAATCTCCTCAAGCCGTCGAAGAGTTAAAGTCCGCACGCCACGTTTTTTGGGCCAGCGGTTCACAGTGGGAGATCTACGGAAGAGAAGCGAGGCTCGATGCGACTCATGCATGCGGACCTGGAAAAACGGCCGAGCTTCTCCGGAAGAAAGGTCTGAAGCCCTATTTGTTTCCAAACTCTGAAGAATGGCGAAAAAGTCTGGGAGCTAAATCATGAGTGAGTCTCGTTTTGGATCATTAGGGTTGAGGCGGCTGAGGCAAAATGCCCACCTTCGCGAGTTGACTCGCGAAGTCCGCGTGGGTGTTGAGCAATTGATTCAACCGCTTTTCGTGGTTGAAGGCATAGCACAGCGCGAGACTATTCCGGGGCTAACCGGGGTGTATCGGGATACCTCGGCTACGCTTTTGCGCCAGATCGAACAGGATCTTGAAGCGGGCGTAAAAAAGTTTCTGCTCTTCGGTGTGCCGGGAACGAAAGGAACCACCCAATTTTCCCACGATTTCACGGCGTCTCAGAT
>CANMSW010000107.1 GCA_947500275.1 Bacteriovoracaceae bacterium
GCGATGCTCGTCTTCGTCTTTTCGAACAGGGACTCTTCTCGGGTTGGTGAGATCCAGGCCTCCTCCGTGCTCAACTCGGGCTAAGACTTCAGAATTCAGCGCGTAGGCAATGACAGGCGTCACGGCGAGGGAACCCGATGCAGAACTTGTTTTTTCATTTTCTTCCACACAGCGGAACAGCAAGCAGGCTCGAGCCTCGGGAATTCGCTCGGGTAAACGTGCCGATTTAATTTCCAGATCAAATCGAGCACGTAAACCCGGCAGAATCCGGTTTACGAGACGTTCCGTTTCCGAAAGGGGAATGATTGCAGGGCGCCCAGTGGGACCGAAAAGCCACGCTCTTTCGTCGCGGGTGAGAAAAACTTCTTCGACAGGAAAAAGCCCGGCTAGGTTGCCGTCTTTTTGAAGGCCTACTCCGTTGGAGAATCGCTCAGCCGCCAAGACTTCTGCTTCGATGCTTCGATTGGAGAACTCAAATTGATATCCAGAACCTCCGGGGGCATCCCGAACGATGATGCTGTCGCGTTTCACTTCGGTGGATATCCTGACGTCTTGATCTTCGAAGCGGACGACTCCCGGGGGGAGCCCCTTAAGTAGGGGGAGGAGCGAGCGCCATTGGGCTCCCGTGGGCGCGGTCGGATCCCCGGACGGACCGATGAGCTGATCGATTTTTAGGTCTTCCTCGCTGGCTGCGATTGGCGGCGAACTGATTCGTCCCGAGCGTATTCCACCGATATAGGCTACCAAGCTTCGGTCGAGTCGCTTGCTCTCTTGTTGGGGAGCCGATGGGCGCCAAAGTTCTCTTCTGAGTGCGAGTCGGCGGTCAGATTCACGAATCAGGCGATATCGAATCAGGACAACAGCCGGTGCCGAGCGTTCGGGTCTTGCCTCTGAAGAAAGGGCATCCTGAGGATTCGTCGTCGATGCCAATTCTTGAAGTGTGGAGATACGGTCGCTTTTGAGAGCAATCACGGCGGTTGCGACGTGCATGCACGGGTCATTCCGGTCCCCACACGAGCAAAACCAGTCCCCGTCCTTCACCCAAAGTGTCACTTTAGGGTGAACGGCCTTCTCATTCTGAACCACGCGCAGGTGGAGTTCGTCGTTCTTGAAGCTCTCTTCAAAAACTGCCCCTTGAACTCGGCTCAACGCTACGGCGCGAGTCCAAACAGCGGGGAGGCATTGTTCGCGGGCCGCCTCAAAAAGCGACTCCACCTCCTGTGCGCTAAAGCGGTTCGAGTTGCTTTGAGATTCTTGGGCCATGGTACCGGTTTCTAGCACAGGAGGGGGCTCGGCCCCTCCTATAACTGGGTTTCTGATCATTTTGTTTGGTCGCCTGGGAATCTTCAAGCGGTTTGCTTGACGTCCTTCATCCCGTTCTCATTTTGAGTAGAAGCGAGAAGGAGTTTCATCATGAATTCAAAGCCAGGCTCAGGGATGATGTCCGAATTCAATTTATCTCAAATTCAGGGGGTTCCGGTCCTTCCGATCCGGAATACTGTCGTTTTTCCGCAATTGATTGTGCCGCTTCGAGTAGGGCGTGCGAAAAGTGTCGCTGCCCTCGAACAGGTCATTCGCTCAAACCCTACCAGCCAAGGAAAAGGGGCGATCCTTTTGATTCAGTCGCAAATCAAGAGTGAAGCCGACGAAGTTGGGCCTGAGGATCTCTATCCGGTCGGGACCTTAGTCCAGGTGGATCGGATTCAGGGCAGCCCGACCGCGGGCTATCAGCTCGTTGTTCGGGGAGTTCGTCGATATCATTCGACCGTGACAGCCGAGCGGACTGATGAAGCGGGCAGAAAGTATTTAGTTTCCACAGAGGGCTCCGAACTTGCCGATGAAATGGACCTTGATTTGGCGACGCGGACAGCTTTGCTCGAGAGTCTCAAGAAGATTTCTCTCGAAGTTTTAGAGCTCGTGCCCGGGGACACGTCCCAGGTTGAGGAGATGATCCGCGGGATCGAGGATCTCGAGTACCTGACGCATCTTGCGGGCGGGAATATGGAGATCGAGGTTGCCGTCCGGCAAAAAGTGCTCGAGACGACGAGTTTAAAGCAGCGGTCATTAATGCTGCTTGAGCTTCTCCAAAAACAGTCCGAGAGCTTGTCGATCCAGAATGAGATTCGTGAGAAAATGGGCCGGAGATTAGGGAAAAATCAACGCGAGCACATCTTGCGTGAGCAACTGCGAACCATCCGTGAGGAGTTAGGGGATGGCGAAGGGGCCGAGGAGCCTGGGGATGAGTTCAAAAAGAAAATCGAGGAGGCCGGTTTGCCTGAGGTCGCGAAAAAAGCGGCTTTAGAGGAACTCAAGCGTCTTGAGACCATGGGGCCCCAGTCGCCCGAATCGAATATCATTCGAAACTACATCGACTGGATCGTGGCTCTCCCTTGGTCGAAGGCGGCATCGCCGGATTTTGATCTTGAGAAAGCGAAGCAGGCACTTGAATCCGATCACTACGGTCTAGACAAAGTGAAACGTAGGATTCTTGAGCATCTGGCGGTTCTGAAGCTTCGCAATACCGACAAAGGTTCGATTCTCCTTTTGGTGGGACCGCCGGGGGTTGGAAAGACTTCTTTAGGGCAGAGCATCGCTCGTGCGTTAGGACGTAAGTACGTGCGCGCTTCCTTGGGGGGCGTGCGCGACGAGGCCGAGATTCGAGGGCATCGCCGAACCTATATAGGTGCAATGCCCGGACGGATTGTTCAGAGCTTGAAGCGTGCGGGTGAAAACAATCCGGTCTTCATTCTCGACGAGATCGATAAGCTTTCGCGGGGCTATGCTGGAGATCCCTCATCGGCTCTGCTCGAGGTTCTCGACCCTGAGCAGAACACTTCGTTTCAAGACCATTATCTCGATCTTGCGTTCGATTTGTCGAAAGTCTTCTTCATCGCGACTGCAAATTCGCTTGAGGGAATTCCGCCGGCACTTTTGGATCGGATGGAAGTGATCGAAGTTTCTGGCTACACGGCCACTGAGAAACTCCATATCGCCCGTAAGCATTTGTTCCCCAAGCAGCTTGAGGAAAATGGGATGAAGGAAGGGGAAGTGAGCTTCACTGATGAGGCACTCCTTCGATTGATTTCTTCCTACACCCGAGAAGCCGGGGTTCGAAATCTCGAACGTCAAATCGCACAGGTTCTTCGTGCTGCAGGGGCTCGAGTGGTAGCGCGACGTGATCAAAAGCTCGAAGGGGCATTAGAAGTCTCGCTGCAAGATTTGGAAGAGGCATTAGGACCAGAGCGATATACTTCGGAAGTGGCAGAACGAGTGGCACCTCCGGGGGTTGTAACGGGGCTAGCATGGACCCCATTAGGGGGAGAGATTCTCTTTATCGAAGGCACGCAAATGCCAGGATCAGGAAAATTTACGCTGACGGGGCAGTTGGGTGATGTCATGAAGGAGTCCGCCCAGATTGCGCAAAGCTTGGTACGGTCCAGGCTTCCCACGCTCTTGCATGGGTTTGATTTCGATCAGCGTGATATTCACTTACACGTGCCTTCCGGAGCGATTCCCAAGGATGGTCCCTCGGCCGGGGTCGCCTTACTCGTGGCATTGGCCTCGCTTTTGACCGGGCGCTCCGTGAATTCTAGGCTCGCTATGACGGGTGAGATCACGCTTCGTGGAGCTGTGATGCCAGTCGGCGGTATTCGGGAAAAAGTGATCGCTGCCCACCGAGCGGGAATTGAGCGAGTTCTTTTACCGGCTAAAAATCGGAAGGATTTGCGAGAGATTCCTGAGGAGGTCCGAAGCGCGCTTCAGATTGAATGGGTTGAAACGATTGATGAGCTTCTCCAGAAAGCCCTCGATTTGAAGTGGTCCGATCAGCCTGTCCCGTTTGGAACTGGAAGTGGAAACTTAGGGTCCTCGACGTCGCCAGTGGAGGGAATTCTGGCACGGTGGTAGTCTGATTTCATCATGATGAAGCGATCTAAAAAGAGCTTTCTGTCAGGGTGGAAAACCCATATTTCTGGGGGAGTGGTCGTCGCTTTTGGGTGGTTGTGCGCTCAAGCGGCGCCCCCGCCCGCAGGTGGAGCAAGCTCCCCAGTTTCCGTGAAACTCTTTTTAGATCGCAATCAGGCGAGCCCCGGAGAAACCGTTGAGGCCGCACTTGAATTCACGCCGGAGCCGGGTTGGCATACGTACTGGAAAAATCCGGGCGATATAGGTTTTGCGCCAAAACTCGAGTGGAGTAGTTCAGAAGATATTCAGTTTGGACCGCCGATTTTCGAGGTTCCAGAGCGGGTCGGCTCGACTGGGAAGTTCACGAACTTTGGCTACTCAAGAAGTTCGATCGTAGCGACTCACTTTCGCGTTCCTTCAGAACTCAAAGAAGGTTCGGAAGTTCAAATTCACGTGCGCGCCAAGTGGTTAGTCTGCAAGGACGTCTGTGTGCCCGTCCGTGCCGAGCTCGATGCAAAACTCTTGGTTTCTGCTCAGCCGCTTGCGGTAGCTACGAATGCCGTTGTTCAGAAAAAATTTGAGCGCTCACGGGGGAGTCGGCCTGAAGCCTGGCCTGCGGGTTGGGAACTTTCGGTTTCTCCTGAGACTTCTTCTTCCGGCTCCGCACTGGTTCTGACCCTGGTGTCTTCTGGAAAGACGCCTTTTCCTGAAGTGCGGAAACCAGTGGAGTTTTTTCCTCATCAGAAGGGTCTGATCAAGACCTCAGTGGTCCCATCTCTCTTACCGCTAGGAAAAGATCGAAATCCTGCGCGCTTCCTCCAATTCAGAGTGGCTCAGGATGAAGGTTTCTCTGCCGGAGCAAGGGAGATCACGGGGCTCCTGCGCTTAGGCTCAAGGAGCTTTGAGCCTGAAGAGCGGACAGACTTAAGTTCCATAGGAACTCAAGGCAGCGAGCGCGTTCGTACGGAGCCCCCTTTCGAGGATTTTCTTTCTGCCCTCCCTGCTGCTTTTGTGGGCGGGCTTCTTCTGAATCTCATGCCCTGTGTGTTCCCGGTTCTTTGGTTGAAAGTTTTGGCGGTGGTCGCTCATGGGCGTCAATCTCGCAGAAGACGGATTTCGAGTTCTCTCGGTTATACTGTGGGGGTCCTGGCGACCTTTCTTACGGTTGCAGGGATTCTCATTGCGTTACGATCCGCTGGGCAAGCGCTTGGATGGGGATTTCAGCTCCAATCGCCGGCTTTTGTTGCCGGAATGGCCGCACTTTTTTTTCTGATCGCGTTGAACCTTTTCGGTGTCTTTGAATTTGGTGCGGTTTTCTCGGGGAAATTAGCTGGAATACTCGGTAGGCGCGGGGGTGTTGGCCCTGACGACGGCTCATTCTTGGGCTCATTTGGCACGGGGATTCTCGCCGTAGTCGTCGCAACCCCTTGCACTGCACCGTTCATGGGTTCAGCGTTAGGGCTCGCGCTCACGAGTCCTCCGCTTTTGGCGCTCTCGGTTTTTGCAGCTTTAGGGTTGGGGCTCGCTTCACCGTTTTTGCTTTTGGCTCTGGCCCCGGGGGTGGGCAGAATTCTTCCGCGGCCGGGTGCTTGGATGGAGACCTTCAAGCAGCTTCTTGCCTTTCCCATGCTCGCAACGGTGGTTTGGTTACTTTGGGTGATCGGGATTCAGCGCTCCAGTGCGGGCGTTCATCTCGCGCTCATCATGCTCTTGATTCTAGGACTCGCGGCCTGGTGGCTTGGCCGCTTGCAGAAGAAGCAAAGCGCGTCTGTGCGTCTTCCGATCTTATTGATCCTGCTTTCGATTGGTCTGGGGCTGGTTCGAATTCATGCTCTGGAACGACCTCACTTTAGTTCTGCATTGCTGAGTTCGGAGTGGGAGTCATGGAGTCCTGAAGTTGAGGCGGACCTGCGAAAGACCTCGCCACTTTTTATCGATTTTACAGCGGCGTGGTGTGTGACGTGTCAGGTGAATGAGCGAATCGCGCTCCAGCGTAAAGAAGTGATGAACGCATTTCAGGCGAAAGGGGTTCGCCTGCTGAAGGCTGACTGGACCGACGAGGACCCTCGTATTACGAGGGCCCTCGCCGCCTACGGAAGAACCGGAGTTCCGCTCTACGTCTTGATTCCTGAAGGGGGTTCTCCAGTCCTTCTTCCGCAGATGTTGTCACCTTCAACTGTCCTGGAGCATTTAAGTCGGCTTCCTAATCGAGAGTAAGTCCACATGGTCACTTAGGCAGCCCGCTTCATTTCCTCGCGATCCTCGCGTGTGATATTTGCCTCGGTCCGCGAACGAGTCACGCCAACCATGAGCATCGCGCCCACTCCCAGGAAGAAGTGTAAGAACAATTGCGCGTCACTGATAAGCGCACGATAACCTACAACCCAAGGGGCAAGGACGAGAGTCGCTCCGAGAAGAACATCTAGCCCCATATGCAAGCCGAGGGGGATCAACTTAAAAACAGACCATCTGTAACGGGTAAAAAGACTGTAACCAATGATCGTAAAACCCAGATTTAGAAAAGTCGACCGAGCGGCGGGAACGTTCGCAAAGCCGAAAATAGCTGGCGAGAGCATCAGGACCACGCCGAAGACATAGTCTAGAGTATTGTGTGTTTTTAAACTGAGCTGATACGCTCCAGGCCTCGGCCCCCCGCTAGGTGGACGATCTTCTCTTTCCATCGACACTACTTCAGCAGCCATTTGAAGCTCCCTTCGTTTGATGAAGCATTATGCGCTTACTGTGCCGATGCTGACCGGGTTGCCTCTCTTAGGCCGACTGGTTTGAATCCCGCTGGCTGATTTGAGCCTGAGGAAGGGTAAGGGTGAAGCGAGTGAGCCCTTGTTCTGGAAGGGATGAAACCGAAATCTCTCCAGAGTGGGCTTCAGCGAATGCTTGTGAGAGTCGTAGCCCAAGGCCCATCCCTTTGCCTGAGGGTTTCGTCGTGAAAAGAGGTTCACCGAGGTGGGCAAGTGTCTCCTTGCTCAGTCCGGCTCCTGTGTCGATGATATGGATCCGGACAAAGTTTTGATTGTCGACGCGAGCACATTCACTCCGAATCTCAACGAAGAGACGAGATTCGGGGATAGCGCTTCTTTTTTCCTGAAGTGAATCCCACGCGTTATTTAAGAAATTCGTGATGATTTGTGAAATCTGAATAGGGCTGCATTCAATTCGAAGTGAGGGTTCGTCCAATTGCACGCGGATAGGAAAATCCTCTTTTTTGAATTTCTCTTCGACCAGTTCAATAGAGTCGCGGACGATGTCGTGGAGGTAGGCCCATTGATAAGGCTTCTCTTTCGTCTTTCTCGTCAGTGATTGAAGTGTTTGGATAATGTCAGAAATTCGGACGCTCATCGATTCGATGCGTGTAACAGCACTTAGAAGAGGATGCGCAGGATCGCTTCTCAGTAATTGCTGGCCGATTTTCTCGTTGTGGAGACGAATGACCGCGAGCGGATTATTGATTTCATGAGCGATCGAAGCGGAAACTTCACCGATTGCTGCCAAGCGCCGCACGGCCTCCAGTTTCTGTTCTTGCTCGTGTA